>JAGQGA010000218.1:0-2747 GCA_020432595.1 Anaerolineales bacterium
ACGGCCGTTGCAGCTTCAACACCTCATCCACCAACTCTGTCAGCACCACTGGACGGAACGAAATCGGCATTTGGCCGCTTTCCAGCCGATTGATGTCCAAAATCATATCCACCAACCGCGTCGTTTTCTCCGTGTTGCGCTGCACAATTCCCAAATAATCATAAATCTCGCTGCTCAACTGCACGCTTGCCAACTGCTCCGTCATCAGCTCTACGCAAATATTTACCGCCGACAGCGGGTTCCGCAAATCGTGGACAATCGTATGCACCAAATCCTCGCGCATCCGCCCCAGCCGCCGCTCGTCGGTGACATTGCGGAAAATGAGTAGATGTCCGATGCGGTTGCCTTCGGCCATGACTGGCAAATTTAGCCATTGGGTAATGTAGTTGTTGGCCTCAAACTCGCCAAAACCGGGCTGGTCATCATTCTCGCGCAGTCGTGCCACTTCCTTCAACAGCAAATCCACAAGCTGCGGCGAGATGGCACGCAACTGTTTGACGGCCTGGCGTAACGGCCGTTCTATCCACGCTTCCACCCCATCCGGCAGCCCCAGCAGCGTCAGCGCCATCTGGTTAATCACCTTAATCCGGTTATCCGTCCCAATCAGCACAATCCCATCCCGGCTGGCCTGAATCAACGCATTCAGCCGCGTCCGCTCATTCTCCACCGACTGGAACAACCGCGCATTTTCAAACGCAATTGAAGCCTGTTGGGCAATCGCCTGCCCCAGCGCCACCTCATTCGCGGAAAACTCCCGCCGCCGCCGACTTTCCCACACCTCAGCATAGGCCACCGTCTTGCCGCCAAACTGCATCGGCAGCACTAGCAAACTTTTCACCCCATGCTTGAGCAAATGATGCTGCTCATACGCATTCAAATCTTCGTCATTGGCATGGATCGTCGTCGGCCAACCCACCTTGATCAGCTGCAAATCACGTGGGAACTGTTCTGGCATGTAATAAACTGTGCCCAAATCAGACTCATGCTCATTCGTCGTTGCATCCCTTCCCACATACTCGGCCAACACGGTTGAATACAACGTCTCGCCATCAAAGCTGCAAATATAGGCACTGGTTGCTCCCAGCACCTGGCACATCTGCTGCGCAATTCGCGCCAACACATCAGGCAGGGCAATGGTCGAGGTCATGACCGCCATTGCTTCTCGAATCGCCGTTTGCTCGCGCAACTGCTGCCGCGCCTGTTCATACAAGTCGGCATTGACCAAGGCTGTGGCAATTTGCTGCCCAATGGTAATTTGCAGCGATACCTCCGAAAGCGACAAGACACGTGGCTGCTGGGAAAACAAGCACAAACTTCCCAGCGATTCACCCCGATGCAGCAGGGGAATGCCCGAATAGGAACGCGCCCCCAATCGTTTGATGCCATTCAGAACGGTTCGCATATCGGGCTGTAGCTTGAAAACGGCCTCAAAGTCTTGCTCAACATCATCTATTTGCAGCGGTTCCTGGCGCAAATGGACAAATTCACACACGCTGCCGCGCAAATCCCCTTGTTTCATTTGCCGGGCTACGGCTTTGGCAAAGCCAAAGGTGGCTTCAACATGCAGCAGGTCATCTTCGGGGTTGAGCAGGGTAATGACACCCATTTCAAATCCCAAGGCTGTAATGGCCGCATAAAGGGTTTTTTCCAGTGTGTCGCCAATGATGAGCGAGCTGCTGGCCTGCCGGGTAACGGTATAGAGGGTGCTGAGTCCGGCGGCATATTCGCGCAGTTCCACATGGGTGCGGGCGTTGTCCATTGCCAGCGAGATGGCTTCGGCCAAGGCTTCGGCTAACTGGCGATCATGGCGGGAAAACGGCCGTTTTTGCTCACTTTCCACATAAAACACCCCAATCCGTTCACCGCCGTGCCACAGGGGAATGGAAAGCACCTGCCGGCTATCGGCCAGCTTCAACCCCTCGCTGACCGGGGGTACAGGCTGTTCCCATTCCTGAAACGGCCGTTCGCTGTTGCCCAACTTCACCGGCACCAACTTGCCAATATACACCGCCAGCCCACCCGTTGCCGACTGCACCACAAACTGGTTCGCCACCTCATCATGCACCAAAATCGCCACCGCCGTCCAATTCGTCAGCCGCGTAATCGCCTCCGTAGCCGTCTGCACCACCGTCTCCGGTGTCAAATGGGAGCTAATCAGCCGCAGCACCTCATACAAAACCGTCTGGTGATCCGCCAACCGGTGCTGCATGTCATACATTTGAGCATTCCGCAGCGCCAATGCCATCTGGTCAGCCGCCGCCTCCATCAACCCCACATACTCATCGCGGAAAAAATCAACCTGCGAATGCTGCAGCGTCAGCACCCCCAGCACCTGTTCACCGCTCATAATCGGCACCGCCAGAGCCGAACGGGCAGGCCTGATCTCACCCGGCAGCTTTACCCAGCGGTCATCCTGAAAGGTGTCGTGGATTAAGGTAGGTTGCCCATTCACCACCACCCAATGCGCCAACCCCTGCTTCATCACCGTTTGCAGCAGCCCGTCATGCTGCCCATTGCTGTTCTCCCGCCCCGAAAGATAGCTATGTGTCACCCGTAGATCTTCATCCACCAACAGCAAGCTGCCTAGCTCCGCCTCGGTTAGCGTTGCAGCCACATACACCGCATTCTGCAGCACTTTCTCGATCTCTGGCCCTTCGGCCGTAGCCCGCGCCACCTGCACCAGACTCTCAAAAAGCTGCTTCTGCGCCAGCAAATCTTCCCGTGCCTTACGGCTCTCGGTAATATCT
>JAGQGA010000218.1:2845-8213 GCA_020432595.1 Anaerolineales bacterium
ACCCGTGTCACAATGCGGTACTCCGTAACATCTGCCTCACCCGCTAACAACCGCGCCAAACGCTCCCGGAACAACATCTGATCCGCCGGGTGTACCACCGTCAGCCAACCCCCTTGCCCCTGCATCGCCGTAGCCGAATACCCGGTAACGCGGGCAAATGCTTCCGTAACCCACTCTAGCCTGGTCTGCCCGGTCTCACTGACTTCGTAGGCATAGGCATAATCCGACACCATTTCGGACACCAGCCGGTAGCGAGCTTCGCTGGCCGCTAACTGGCTTTCGGCTCGCCGCCGGGGGGTCACATCACGCAACACAAACAGCCGCCCCCGCAGTGTCAGCACATCATCGTACAGCGGCGAAATTTGCAAATCATATTCGCGCAGTTCCCCCTGCACCAGCAGCGTCAGCAAACTGTCGCCCTCAAACACATTGGCATACTGCGTGATTAGCTCTGGTTGATGCGCCAAATAAGCGGCCAGCGGCCGGCCGATCACCTCCTTCTCCGCCTCCCCAAACATCAGCCGCGCCGCCGGGTTGACATCCACGATTCGGTTCTGCAAATCCAGCACCACCACCCCTTCACGCATACTGTCCAGCGTCACCCGCCGCGCCACCGGCACCAGGTCAAACAAATTCAGCCGGAACACCGCCCATGCCGCAATCACCCCCGTCAGCGCAAAGCCAATTGGCGTCCAGTCCAGCTCTGGAATTGGCCCCAAGTCGAACAAGGAATATAAGTTGCCCAACCAGGGAAACAGGGAGCCAACAATAAGCAGAAGCAGTTGGGCACGATAGGCCACCGGGAAACGGCGAACGGCCGTTATAATCATCAAAGTCCCGGCCGCCAGCAGCAGATACGAGGCCGCAACATGCACCCAAAACCAGTTGCCATACTCTAGTTTGAGTGCCAGAAAAGAAGTTGTTTCTTGCAGCACCAGCGTACGCCAAATGAGCAGGTGACGTTCATTGGTCAGTGCCAGACCGATGGTGACAAGGGGGATCAGCCCCAACCACAGCAGCCGCCAGCCAGTAACCGCCTTGCCATTTCCCGCATAATGGGCCGCAAACAAAAACCAGAAGAGCGAGACGGTGGCAATGCCCAAGTATTCAATCTTGGCAAACAAAATCTTGGTGGCAAGCTCCAGGGCAGCAATTTCAAAGGTGTAGCCCAGCGACCAAATGGAGATGGCGACCATGAGGGCAAAGAAGTAGGGAACCCAGACCGCAACGCGCCAGCGCGAAACGGCATAGACAGCCACGCCAGCAGTCATGCCTGCGGCCAACAGGGGTATCAGCAGTATCCATCTAAATTCCCAGTTCATCGCCATGCCTAACAGAACCATCTACCAGCGAGAATTGTGTGTAATTTTTGACATGATGGCAACTTAGGAGCTTGCGCTGGCCTAAAAAATCAACGCAAAATTTATTTGGAAACGGCGAAGATTCTTCAGGCGTTGCTGAGAGTGGTGTAATGGCTCCATTGGCTGGTTATTGTAGACAAAAACAACCCGGCTCGCCACTGAAATCGCCCAAATTGACTACGTTGCTCATCCTTTGTACACTTCTCCGCCATGAAGATGCAGCAACCCAAACGGCCGTTTTTGCCCCAACCCCCATCCCAACATCCCTACGTCCACATCTTTTTTATGGACGGCGTGGGGCTGGGCAGCGACGACCCCGCCGTTAACCCATTTTGCCATGCCGCTATGCCCGCCCTTACCAGCCTGCTGGGGGAAAATTGGTTTGCCACGCGCCAGCGCCTCGACACGCCCTGCGCCACGCTGGTTCCCACCGACCCCAACCTGAGTGTTTCCGGCCGGCCGCAAAGTGCCACTGGTCAAGCCACCATTCTTACAGGCAAAAACGTCCCCCAGCTTATTGGCGAGCATTATGGGCCAAAACCCAATGCGGCAGTACGTGAGATTATTCGGCAGGGGTCGCTGTTTGCGGAGGTAACGGCCGTTTATGCCAGCGACACCCCCGCCGCCGCCCTCCTCTCCCCCTACCCGCAAGGGTACTTCGACAGCCTGAACAGCGGCAAGCGGCTCCCTTCGGCGGTACCAATGGCGGCTATGGAGGGAGGGGTGGCGTTAAAAACGGCCGTTGATCTCCAACAAGGCCACGCTGTCAGCCCCGGCTTCACCAACCAAGCGTGGCGCGAGCAGCTTGGCTACAGCGAGATGCCATTGCTAACGCTGGAAGATGCCGGACAGCGTCTTGCTCAGCTTGCCGCCACCTACCGCTTTAGCTTTTTTGAACATTGGCCCAGCGACCGGCTAGGGCATCGGGGCACGCTGGCCGACGCTGCCCGCCATCTGGAAATGCTCGACACGGTGCTGGGCAGCCTCATTGCGAATTGGCCCGATGACGGCGGGCTGCTGCTCATCACCAGTGACCACGGCAACCTTGAAGAAAAACACCACCGCCAGCACACCACCAACCCCGTCCCTACCATTGTCGTTGGTGCCAACCACGCCCATTACGCCAGCCAAATCGAAACATTGGCCGACATTGCCCCGGTCGTGCGCCATTACCTCAACTTATCATAGGTTCTGTTGACATTTCAGAATTTGAACCGCAAAGTACGCAGAGGGCGCAGAGAAAGGAAAGAAAACAAGCTAAATCTCTGCGATCTTTGCGCCCTCTGCGGTGAAATCTGCTTCTTTTTTACCAAATGTCAACAGAACCTAACAGTTGACTAGGAGACTGGGAAATCGAGCAAGTCTCTCAATCTCCCAGTCTCTTAATTTCTTTTTATACGAGGAGTACCCAACCATGCCCATTACATCTGAAAGCTACCGCGAGGCATTGCGCCTGTTTCCCTCTGGTGTCACCATTGTCACCATTAAAGCACCCGACGAACCGAGGCTCCACGGCATGACGGTGTCGGCCTTTGCCTCGGTTTCCCCTTCGCCACCGCTGATCATGGTTTGCATTGACCACAGCACGTCGTCCTACCCGCTGATGGAGAGAGCCGGCACGGTGTTTGCAGTGAACATTTTGCCCCGCGACAAGATGGATTTGTCGAATCGGTTTGCCTGGGTGAAGGATGAGGATCGGTTTGCGGAGGGGGCGTGGAAAACGGCCGTTACTGGCGCACCCATTCTCGAAGATGCCCTCGCCTGGCTTGACTGCACCATCTACGCCCGCTTTGCCGCCGGAACTCACACCATCTACCTTGGCGAAGTCCAGGCCAGCAGCGTCCCCCGCCCCGACGACGAACCGCTCATCTATTGGAATCGCGGCTACCGTCGTCTGGCCCTGGCTGACGACTAATACAGGGT
The DNA here is from genome assembly GCA_020432595.1 of Anaerolineales bacterium. Next base: position 6,130 of record JAGQGA010000218.1, read on the forward strand.
AGTGTACGTAGGGGTCATTGCAAAAACGGCCGTTTTTGAACACGGAAAAAGTGTCCGTGTTCTTCCGTGTCCTTCCGTGTACGGTAAATTTTATGGGGAAAAAACGGCCGTTTTCCCCCATTCACACCGTCGTCAATCGTCCGTCACCCGTCGCCAGCAACAAGATTAGAAATACACCGCTTTTTCGCAATTTTGCTATACTTGGTTTCATGGATCAAAGTCGAATTCGCAACTTCTGCATTATTGCCCATATTGACCACGGCAAGTCCACCCTGGCCGACCGCCTGCTGCAAGCCACCGGCACCATTTCCGACCGCGAAATGCAAGAGCAGGTGCTGGACAGCATGGATTTGGAACGGGAAAAAGGCGTTACCATCAAAGCCTCAGCGGTACGCATGGATTACACGGCCAGGGACGGCCAAACCTACATCATGAACCTGATCGACACCCCAGGGCACGTGGATTTTGGCTACGAGGTAAGCCGCGCACTGCAAGCATGTGAAGGAGCCATCCTGGTTGTAGATGCCACCCAGGGCATCGAGGCGCAAACCCTGGCGAATCTCTATCTCGCCATTGACGCGGATCTGGAAATCATCCCCGTCATCAACAAAATTGACCTGCCGGCCGCCCTGCCCGACGACGTGGCTGAGGAGGTCGAGGCCATCACCGGCATTCCCGCCGAAGATGCCATCCCCATCAGTGCTAAAACTGGCCTCAACATTGACCGGGTGCTGGAAGCCATTGTACGGCATGTGCCGCCGCCAAAACCCACCTCTAACGAAAAACCCCTGCGTGCCCTTGTTTTCGACTCCCATTACGACTCCTACAAAGGGGTTATCGCCTATGTACGTATCTTTGAAGGGTCGCTCAACAAGCGGGAATGGATACGCATGATGTCCAACGGCGTGGAGGCGGAACCGATTGAGATTGGGCTGTTTAAACCTTCGATGAAGCCAGTAGAACGACTGCACGCGGGTGAGGTGGGCTATATTGCCACCGGGCTAAAAACGGTGCGCGAATGTCGGGTGGGCGACACGATTACCATGCGGGATCGGCCGGCCGACCACCCGCTCCACGGCTTTCAAGCCGCCAAACCAATGGTTTTCGCCAGTTTTTTCCCCACCGAAGGGGAAGATTACGGGCTACTCAAAGATGCGCTAGAACGGCTCCAGCTAAACGATGCCGCTCTGGTCTATGAGCCAGAATCCTCCACCGCCCTCAACTTTGGCTTTCGCTGCGGCTTTTTGGGGTTGTTCCACATGGAAATTGTGCAGGAACGGCTGGAGCGCGAATACGACCTTGACCTGGTTGCCACCGCCCCCAGCGTCCGCTACGAAGCCGTCATGCGGAACACGGGCGAGGTCGTGGTTGTCAACAGCCCATCTGACCTACCCGACGAAAGCACCCTTGACGAAATACGCGAGCCGTGGATCCACGCCCAAATTTTTGCCCCGGAGGAGTTTTACGGGGTGATTATGGAGCTTGCCATCAAGCGGCGCGGTGAATTTACCGGGCAGGAACATCCGGCACCAGGGCGGGTCATCCTCAAATTTGATTTACCGCTGGCGGAAATTATTGTGGACTTTTACGACCGGCTGAAAAGCAGCACTCGTGGCTATGCCTCCATGGATTACGAACTGGCCGACTATCGCGCTTCCAATTTGGTAAAACTGGATGTACTGGTTGCCAAAACCCCCGTGGACGCGCTGGCAATGATTGTCCACGCCGATGATGCGTATCATCGGGGGCAAAAGCTAGTGACGCAGCTCAAAAAGCTGATTCCGCGCCAAATGTTTGAGGTGCCAATTCAAGCGGCCACTGGCAAGCGGGTGATTAGCCGCGCCAACGTGCAGGCGTTACGCAAGGACGTGCTGGCAAAATGTTATGGTGGCGACATCACGCGCAAGCGGAAGCTGCTGGAAAAGCAGAAGAAGGGCAAGAAGCGGATGAAAATGATTGGCAACGTGGAAGTGCCGCAGGAAGCGTTTATGGCGGTATTGCGCCTGGATGATGAATAATTGTAAAACCCGAGATTGGAGATTGGAGATTGGAGATTGGTGAAGGTTCACCATCGCCAATCTCTA
>JAGQGA010000219.1 GCA_020432595.1 Anaerolineales bacterium
CGATGGGGCTGGAGTGGCTGGGGTTTTTGGCGATGATGGCTCCCGTGACGGCCGCTTCGGCGCCTTCGGCTTCGGTGTTGGTTTCGGCGGCGGTGGTGTCGGTGGCAGCGTCGGCAGCCGGGGCTGTGGTGGCGGCAGCAGTGGTGTCGGTAGATGTGTCTGTATTGGCGGGTGCTTGGTCAGATTCTTGGCCGCACGCGGTGAGCAGCAGCCCGATGATGAGTAGAATCGTATAAGTTGACCTTCGCTTGAGCATAAAAATGGTTCCTTCCTTTTGGAAATGTGATTTTGAGAAGTTACACAGAGTTACACAGAGATAGGAGAGAGTTTCACAGAGAAAGCAAGAAAAATAGCCCTTTTCCTCTGTGCCTCTCTGTGTCTTCTCTGTGGTTCTCTGTGTAACGTTTTGCTTCTGGCTTGCCTGGGGTTAGGATGAGGATTAGGAGACAACGGCCGTTTCCCGTTCCCGTTCCCGTTCCACCAGCACCCGGCGCAGCAGCTTGCCGGTGGGGGATTTGGGTACTGCGTCAATGAACTCCAGTTCGCGCACCTTTTTGTAGGGGGCCACCCGCGCCGCCACGAAATCTAGCAGTGCTTCGGCGGTGATGGCGCCGCGCCGCACCACAAACGCTTTGGGCAATTCCCCCGCCTCGCCGTCGGGTTTGCCGATGACGCACACATCGGCCACGGCGGGGTGGGAGAGCAGCAGGGCTTCTAGTTCGGCGGGGGCAACTTGGTATCCCTTGTACTTGATAAGCTCCTTGAGCCGATCCACGATGTAGAAGTAGCCATCGTCGTCGGCATAGGCGATGTCGCCGGTGTGGAGCCAGCCGTCCGCATCAACGGTGTGGGCGGTGGCTTCGGGGTTGTTGAGATACCCTTTCATCACCTGGGGGCCGCGCAGCCACAGTTCCCCCCGTTCGTTTGGCCCTAGCCGTGCGCCGCTGTTGATGTCTACCAGCACAACGTCGGTGTTGGCAACGGCGGGGCCGATGCTGCCGGGTTTGTCGTAAGCGTCCAGCAGGGGGTCGAGGTGGGAAACGGCCGTTGCTTCCGTCATCCCATACCCCTGCGTTACCTGCGTCCCCAGCCGGTTCATAAACGCCTCCTCCACCTCCCGCCCCAGCGGTGCCGCCCCAGAGCCAACCAGCCGCAGCGACGACAGATCGTAGTTGTCCACCAGCGGGTGCTTGGCAAGTGCCAGCACAATGGGCGGGGCGACAACGGAAAAGGTGACGCGATGCTTTTGGATCAGCTCCAGAAATTGCGGCAAATCAAAGCGGGGCATGGTGATGAGGGTGCAGCCAGTGGTTAGCCCCGCATTCATCACCGTACTCATCCCCATGGCGTGGAAGAAAGGGGCAATGGCAAGCACCACGTCGTTGGCGGTGATGATGTGGCTGGTGGCACTGTTGCTTTGCAGGGTGTTGGCAACGAGGTTGTAGTGGGTAAGCATCACCCCTTTGGGCAGGCCGGTGGTGCCGCTGGAGTAAAGAATGGCGGCTACGTCTTCGTGGGGGTTGATGTCAACGGGGTTTAGCTGGCTGTTGTGTTGGAAGATGGCGGCAAATGGGGTTGCGCCTTCCGCTTCACCCAGGACAAAAATCTCTTCCACAAACGCTTCCCCGGCGGCGGCGATGGCGTTGGGGAGGAAGGGGGGGATGGTGAGCAGGTAGCGGGCGCGGGTGTCACGGAGCTGGTAGATGAGTTCGTGGGGGGTGTAAAGGGGGTTGACAGTGGTGGCAATGCCCCCGGCAAGCTGCGATCCATAGAAAGCCACGGCAAATTCGGGCAGGTTGGGCAAATAGAGGGCAAGAACATCCCCTTTTTGCAGCCCGCGCTGCTGTAGCCCGGCGGCGAGCAGGTGGCTTATGCCCACCAGCTTCGCGTAGCTGATGGTGCGACCGCTGGGGCCGTCAATGAGGGCGGGTTTATTGCCAAAGGCGGCGGCGTGGCTGAGGATAAATTGGGCGGCGGATTGTTCAGGAATGGTGAGTTGGGGAAATGGGCTGGTGAAGATCATGGGTCAAATTCCTGCGGAATTGGAGATTGGGGATTGGAGATTACGCTAATCTCTAATCTCCAATCGCTTGCTCTCAGTATTTAGGCAACGGCCGTTTGTTGCATAATCCGGCCAATATTTTGCGGGTTAAAAAACGCCTCACGCGGCAGCAAGCCCAGATTTGCCATGAGGAACTGGTTGATGTCATCTTGGTTGCCGTTTGCCAGCAGTGCATCACGGATTTGGGCGAATTCTGGCGGGGGTGGGGTGAAGCGGGCGCGAGCCAGATTTTCGTGGAACAGGGGAATGGAGGTTTGATTGCGCTCCCGTTCAAAATCGGCCAATGCTTCCGGCATGGGGCGGCGACCGGTGAGGCCGTCGTGAACGGCCGTTGCCACCAGGTCTGCATCGCGTAAGGCATCGGTGATGCCCAGTGCCATGTAGGGGTCTTTGTGGTGCCCGGCATCCCCTACCAATGCCCAGCCGGAGCCGTAGGGTTTGCGGAAAAAGTTGGGCAAATCGGCAATACCATAGAACCGTTCTTCCTGGTGACCCGCTTGTACCCGTGCTGCCAGTTCAGGGGCGATGTCTAATGCTTCCATGAAGTGGGTGGCAACATCGGCACGGATTTCGTGGAATTTTTCAATGCGCCAGGCGATGAAGACGGCGAAGAGGTTGTCGTTGGTGGGGAAGGCGAAGATGATGTTTTCACACCCGACGTGGACTTCTAGCGCGTCGCCAGATACGCCGCTCCAATAGGAGAAGTAGTAGCAGGAGACGGAGGGAACGTGGTCATACATGGGGGCGTTGACGGCGTTGGCAATGCGGGAGTTACGGCCGTCGGCTCCGATGACGATGTGGGCGTGTTCGGTAAACCGTTTGCCGCTGCTTAGGTTGCGGCCACGGATGCCGGTGATTTTGCCCCCGTCGCTGATGAGTTCTTCGACCAGAAACTGTTGCCGCAGTTCGGCTCCGGCGGAAACGGCCGTTTCTACCAACACCCCATCCACCACCACCCGCCGGGGGCCACAGCCAAACGGCACGCCATCTACAAACAGCCCCTTGCCCGGCATTGGCACGCCGCCAGCGGCCATGACAATGTCGCTCACAAGCGGGGTTCCAGCGGCGGCAATTTTGTCCAGAACGCCCCATTTTTGCAGCCGCTGGGGCCCCCCGCGATGGATAAAGTGGCCGTGAGGGAGGTCGCTAGGAACGGTAGCGCGGTCGAGCAGCAGAACGTTGTGACCCTGGCGAGCCAGGAGCAGGGCGGTGGAAGCACCGGCGCAGCGTGCGCCGACGATAATGGCATCGTACATGGTTAAACTCCTTTTAGGATGCAGGAGGCGGGGGTAACGGTTGGGGGCATCCCTTGTCTAGTCGTGGTTTTTTGTTTCTATCTGCTGGTGATGATAGCGGGCTATCGTATCTTGATCGTTTCTGGGGCGTTTATATTGCTGGGGTGTTGGGTTGAAAAACGGCCGTTAACCCCCTACAATCACCCTCAGCCAAAAAGGAGGCTTCCATGACACAACCAGGCAAAATCATTCTCATCAACGGCGCATCCAGCGCCGGCAAATCCACCCTAGCGCGGGCGGTGCAGCAGCAGTTTCCGCTGCCGCTGCTCCACATTTCCTTCGACCTGTTTATTGACGGCGACATCTTGCCCTGGCCCCAAATTCGGGCGGGCACCTTTGCCTGGCAAACCATGCGCCCCACCGTTTTTGACGGCTATTTTCGCTGCTGGGCGGCGCTGGCGCAGGCTGGCAACCATCTCATCATTGACCATATCGTTGAAACAGAAGCGTCCCTGCGCTATATGTTGCAGTTGCTGGCGGGCATAGATGTCTTTTTTGTGGCCTTGCACTGTGCCCTTGACGAGTTAGAGCGGCGGGAAGAGGCGCGGGGCGACCGCCGCAGCGGTGATGCCCGCACCGATTTAGCCATTGTTCACCGCCACACCCGCTACGATCTGGAACTGCACTCCGACAAGGCGACAGTTGAGGAAAATGTGGCGCAGTTGATTGCCGCCTGGGAACGCCGCCAACGCCCTAGCTCGTTTGAGCGGATGGCGGCGGAGATGGGCGTTGTTTGACGTGTGGTAAAGTTTGCCAACCAGTTTTGTTTGGGCAAATCCCTCAATGCGCTTACAATATCCCCATGCAAAAACGTCACCAGACTGCTATTCGCCTGTTGATCGTAGACGACCATGCCGTTATGCGGCAAGGGTTGTCCATTTTGCTAAACCAGCAGCCCCATTTAACCATTGTGGCCGAAGCTGGCACCGGAGCCGAAGCCCAAAACGCCGCCCTGCGCTTCCAGCCAGACCTCATTCTGCTGGATTTGCAACTGCCAGACACCACCGCCGAATACCTGTGCCCTGAACTGCGCCGCCTCAGCCCCCACAGCAAAATTTTGGTTCTCAGCGGTGTTGAAGCCAGCGACCCCGTTTATCGCGCCGTAGATGCCGGGATTGATGGCTATATTCTCAAAGGGGTGGACATGAGCGAACTGGTTGCCGCCATTGAGCAAGTGGCCGCCGGTTATTCCTATCTGCACCCCAGCATCACCCGGCTCATTTTGCACCGCGCTGCCCGGCAGCAGCAAAGTGCGCCAACGGCCGTTTCTGCCGATGCCTACCAACTGACCAAACGACAAAAGCAAGTCCTCATGCTCATGGCCTCCACTGCCACCAACCGCGACATTGCCGAACGGTTGAGCATTAGCGAAGAAACCGTTCGCTCCCACGTCAAACACATTTTGCGAAAGCTCAACCAATCCAGCCGCACCCAGGCCGTGCTGGAAGCCGTGCGGATTGGGCTGATTACCGTCTGAAAGAGGGCGCATGAAACCAAAACGGCAGCGCAAAAGAGACCGCCTCGTTGTTCTTTTTTTGCTGGGCGGTTTGCTCTTCAACTACCCCATTCTCTCCCTGTTTGATCGGGAGGGCATGGTTGCCGGTATACCGATTCTCTATCTTTTTATCTTTAGCGCATGGTTGCTTATCATCGTACTGGTCGCGTGGGTGATTGAGAGGTAAGCATGGCATCCTGGGTTCTTGTCCTTGCTTCCATTATCTATGCCGCCGTTTTGTTTGCCGTGGCCTATGTGGGCGACCGTTGGGCGGGCACGCGACGAAGGTTAACGAATAACCCAACGGTTTATGCGCTGTCGCTGGCTGTTTATTGCACCACCTGGACATTTTATGGCAGTGTGGGGCGGGCGGCGGTGACGGGGGTTGGTTTTTTGCCCATTTATTTGGGGCCGACATTAACGGCCGTTCTCTGGCTCTTCGTCCTCCGCAAAATGATCCGCATCAGCAAAGTCAACCGCATCACCTCCATCGCCGACTTTGTTGGCTCGCGCTATGGCAAACACGGCGGGTTAAGCGGGCTGGTCACAATCATTGCCGTTGTCGGCATCATCCCCTACCTCGCCTTGCAGCTAAAGGCCATCACCACCAGCTTTAGCGTCCTGGCGCAGCCGCTGCCGGTTGCCACCACGATTCCCCTTTTTTCCGATACCGCCCTGCTGGTCGCCCTGCTCATGGCCGCCTTTATCATCCTGTTTGGCACCCGCCACCTGGACGCCACCGAGCATGATGCCGGGCTGGTGCTGTCCATCGCCTTTGAATCCATCGTCAAGCTGGTGGCGTTTATGGCCGTCGGGTTGTTTGTTACCTATGGCCTCTATGACGGATTTGGCGATTTGTTTGGGCAAGCAACGGCCGTTTCCCAACTGCGCCCCCTCTTTACCCTCAGCCAGGCTGGTTCCTTTGGTGACTGGGTGTGGCTGATGGGGCTATCCATGCTCGCCATTATGTTCCTCCCCCGTCAATTCCAGATGGCCGTGCTGGAAAACGTAGACGAACGCCACCTCTTCAAAGCAAGCTGGCTCTTCCCCCTCTACCTGCTCCTCATCAACATCTTCGTTCTCCCCATCGCTATGGCCGGCGACAGGCTGCTGCCCAACGCCGATGCCGACTTTTTTGTCTTGACGCTGCCGCTGTCGGTTGGCCAAAACGGTCTGGCACTGCTGGCTTATGTTGGTGGTCTCTCCGCCGCCACCGGCATGTTGATCGTCTCCACCTTTGCCCTCAGCACCATGGTCTCCAACGATCTGGTCGTGCCGCTGCTGCTGCGCTGGCCCGCCCTGCGTCTCAACCAGCGCACCGACCTCACCGGCGTGCTGCTGGTCGTCCGTCGCCTTTCCATCCTCGTCATTCTGCTGCTGGCCTACGGCTACTTTCACGTTGCCGGAGATAGTTCCCTGGTCTCGATTGGCCTCATCTCCTTTGCCGCCGTCGCCCAATTTGCCCCCGCCATTTTGGGCGGCATCTACTGGAAACAAGGCAATTTGCCGGGGGCAATGACGGGGCTAATCGTTGGCTTTCTCTTCTGGTTCTACACTCTGCCCCTCCCCTCGCTGGTCGAGCTGGGCGGGCTGCCCGCCAGCTTTGTCAATGATGGCCCCTTTGGCATTGGCTGGCTGCGCCCCTACGCCCTGTTTGGCGTTGCCGATCTCACGCCGCTCACCCATTCGCTGATGTGGAGCTTGCTGCTCAACGCGGGCTGCTACGTCATCGGCTCGCTACTGACTGAGCAAACGATTTTGGAACACACCCAGGCCACCCGCTTTGTAGACGTGTTTGAACGCTCCGAAGAGATTGACCGGCTGCAAATGTGGGGCAGTACCATCCCTTTTGGCACCTTGCGGACGCTGGTGGTGCGCTTTTTGGGCGAACGCCGCACCCGCGACTTTTTGCACAGTTGGCCGGTGGATTGGCACGATGACCACGCCCTAAACCAGCCAGCCCCGCCTGAACTGGTTAACCAGGTGGAAAAGATGCTGGCCGGGGCGGTGGGGGCGGCATCCGCCCACGTCATCATCGCCTCTGTCACCGAACCAACGCTGACCTTTAGCGAGGTGATGAACATGCTCGATGAAACCTCGCAGGTGCTGCGCTACAGCCGTGAACTGGAGCGGCAGTCGCAGGAGTTGGAGAGCAAAACGGTGGCTTTGCACGAGGCCAACGAACGGCTGAAAGAGCTGGACAAGATGAAAAGCGAGTTTGTCTCCCACGTTACCCACGAACTCCGCACGCCCCTGACCTCCATCCGTGCCTTTAGCGAGATTTTGCTCGATAACCCATCGCTGGGGTGGGAGCAACGCGCCCAATTTTTGAAAATTATCATGGATGAAAGCCAGCGGTTGACGCGGCTGATCAACAACGTGTTGGATTTGTCTAAAATCGAATCGGGCAACGCCGACTGGCTGCTGTCGGATGTGGATATGGGCGAGGTGGTGCAGGAGTCGGTGGCGGCGGTGGGGCAGCTTTTCCGCGAACGCGCCATTCAGCCAGAGCTAATGCTGCCGCCGGCCGTACCCGTCGTTCGCGCCGACCGCGACCGGCTGGTGCAGGTGATGCTCAATTTGCTCTCCAACGCCATTAAATTTAGCCACCCAACGGCCGGCCGCGTTTGGGTCTGTCTGGATGCGGTAGATGGCATGGTACGGGTGTCGGTGCGGGACAATGGGGAAGGGATTCACCAGGACGACATGGAGGCGGTGTTTGACCGTTTTCGCCAGGTGCGGCGCAAGCACGACGGCAACCCAACGGGAACCGGGCTGGGCTTGCCCATCAGCCGCCACATTGTGGAGCATTTTGGCGGGCAGCTTTGGGCTGAAAGCAAACCGGGCAACGGCGCAACCTTCTATTTTACGCTGCCGCTGCCGGTGGAAGAGGCAGGGCGGCCGCAATTATTGTTGATAGACACCTAAAAGACGTGTCACCCCCGCGAAAGCGGGGGTCTATAGGGCATGGATTCCCGCTTTCGCGGGAATGACAGGGGCATTTCAACAACAACTCCGTATACCCGAAGAGGGGGTTGTTTATGGGTAAAGATGTTTTAATCGTAGATGATGAACCCAACATCGTGATCTCGCTGCAATTTTTGATGCAGCAGGCGGGTTTTGTGGTGCGGCTGGCGGCCGACGGGGTGGCGGCGCTGGCACTGATTGCCGAACGGCCGCCTGATTTAGTGCTGCTTGACATCATGCTGCCCCGGCTGGACGGGTGGGAAGTGTGCCGCCGCATTCGGGCAAACCCGGCGTGGCAGCCGATGAAGGTGCTGCTGCTGACGGCCAAGGGGCGGGATGTGGATG
>JAGQGA010000021.1 GCA_020432595.1 Anaerolineales bacterium
ACATTCCTGACAGTGAACTGGGAATCAAGGGTCAGTCGGGCATTCTCGAATCCATGAAAACGCGAGCCGCCTTCTTGAGCACCCCTAACCATCGGCTTGTCTTTTACTACACACCCATACATGCTTCTTGGCTGAACCAAGTTGAGATTTGGTTTTCGATTATTGTCCGCAAGCTGCTCAGACGGGGTAACTTTACCTCCATTGACGATTTGAAAGCCAAAGTTTTCGCTTTCATTGCTTACTACAACAAGACAATGGCGAAACCCTTTAAGTGGACGACAAAAGGCAAGGCTCTCGCGGCGTAAATATGTCTGCTATTTACGCCGCGCTGTACTAGGGTACGAACAATGGGGACAAATCGCGCCAGAATAATTGCCTTGCCGCCGTGTTTGGCAAAAAATTGCTGCGTTTTGTGCAAATGTTCTGGCTTAACAAAGCGCGTTTTTGTTAGGCGTTCCCCGGCAAAGCTGCCAATCCAATAGTTGACTGTGTCGCCAGCAATGGCGGCGGCGATGAGCAAGGGGAGCAACCAGCCCATTTTGAGCGAGCCAAGAGCGGCCAGCGACCCAGCAACAAAGATGAGGGAGTCGCCGGGGAGAAAGGGGGCGACGACAACGCCCGTTTCGATAAAAATGATGGCAAAAAGAATGGCATGGGTCCAGCCACCGTAGCTGCTGACGATGGCTTGCAGGTGAACATCAATATGCAGAATAAATTCGACGAGGGAGGAGAGGAGATTCATGGGGTTCCTTGAAAATGATGATTTGTGCCAGGCTCCATGACACAGAAACAGCATTATAAAAGAAACCAAGGCCCCATGAATCTGTCAAATGATATAGTTTCCTAACTGACATGTGGACAAAAGTTCAACTTCTCCGAAGAAGTTGAACTTTTCCCTCTCCATGTCAAATAGGCGTACTATATATGGGTTTACCTGATCTGGATTGTTATGCTACATTCAGCGAGCATTGAGTGAGGTTATGTGGGAAGAGCGGCCACAACATAATCGTAAATGCGTCGCTTAATCCGTAATTGATTTAGCTCCCACCCAATTTGGGCAACTATCTCGTCTTGGGTGTAGAGATATTGGTTATTGATTTCGCCCTTCATGGCTAGTTTAAGTTCATTGAGGCGTGCCGATAGCTGATATTCAAGTCTTTGACGGTGATAAATATAGACCTGATGTTGCAAGATGTGGCGTTCATTGCCTTGTGCTTGCGCTTGTGCCGCATTGGCTTTTTGCTGTTCGTGTTCAAGCTGGGCGACTTTTGCATAAAGATTAACGATTTCTTGCGGGTTGGGTCGACCGTGGCTGTGTCCAACGCGCCAGCACGGTGGGTTAAGGGGGGTGGCCTGACCGCTACCCGTGGGTGCAGGTGCTGCAAGGAATGGTGGGTTAACGGCCGTTTCCACCACCTTCTTCGCCCCAACCGCCGCCCCATTTGCCTTCCCCGCCTCGTTGGTCGGGTTAAACCAGCGGGCTTTAACCTGGTCATCCACCACCTGCAAACTGCTTAAGGGCATCTCAGCCTGTAGAACGGCCCAGCTTGTTTCCGTACCCTGCCCATCCCACTGCACAATCAGCGGTGGATTTTGGTAGGCCGCATTAAGCTGCTGTAGGGTCATACTATCGGGGGCAAATTCGCCTATGGCAAAAGCCAGTTCATGGCGCACTAGCCGTTCACAGCGAGCATCTGGCACATAGAAAAAGGGGCCAGCGTCGCCAATGCGGTTCTCCAGATTGCCTTTCGTCAGCCACTCGACGCTGCGGCGCAGGGTAATGGCTAAACGGCCGTCTTCGTAAGCGCGGTAACAATTTAACCCTTTGGCAAACACAACCGCCGTCGTTTCTTCGGCTTCAACCGCTACAAAATCATGAAAGGGGAACGAGCGTACTTCGTTTAGCTCGCGTTGCCCCATAAAAACCTTGTCCATCCCGTTGCCTACGTCACGCGGCAGCAGGTCGGTGTCGGCAAACGGCCGTTTCACCACGTCAAACGGCATTCCCGCCCACACCTGTCCCGTTAGCCCGGTGGCAAACACCAGCTCCACGCGAAAATCAGTGCCGTGTGAATCAAGGTCAACTTCCCAGCGGATGAGAGGATCGCTGTCGAGGATGATGCGAACGGCCGTTTCCACCACCACCTCTTCATGCTCAAAACGACAATCATAATGAATAACCGTCTCATGCCCACGATTTTCATACCACAGTGGGCCACTTGGCTGTAAGGTCGCAATGAGTTCACCCGTTTCGTCCGAGTAGGTGTCACCGTGTTCAGCATAGATGATGAGGGAGCCTAAACGGCCGTTTCCCATTTGCAGCGTGCCATCATGATGCAGCTCAACCGCATAATAATCATTGCTGTAGGTGTAAGATTTGCTAACCTTGTACCGTTTTGGTTCAAACGCCGTCCCGCCAGAAAGTTTCCACACACCAATACCAGCCGTTTTCACCCAAAACAGATGCTCGCCCACATCCATAACACGATCTTGGGCAAGAGGATTGGTGCTGATGGCATAGGTACCTGGGGCAAAATCGTGCAAAATAGCGTTGAGCGACGCTTGAATATCGGCCTGTGTACTCTCAAACACCCGGCGATAAATATCCACCATCTTCTCATGCACCTGGTCAATGCTTACGCCGCAAATCACATCATGCACCCCATTTTGCAGCAGCAAACGGCTCCACTGTTCATACTGCGCCGCCGCATACGGCCGGCCTTTCAGCCACGCCAACGCCGCCAGCGGCTCGGCCACCTGATACAGTTGGTAGGCACAGTCACGGCTTAGAATTTTGGTATAGGTTCGAGCTGAATAGACACCGGGAAAGGTGGCACCATATTTGCCGGAATTTAGCTCTCCGGCTACCGTCGCCAGCGTCCCTAACTTGGGGCGCACGTCGTCTACAAAAGAGCGGGGGGTGGCTTCTTGCACGGCCATTTCTTCCCCCAGCATCTCCTCCCGATAAAACCGCACGGGGTCTTCGGGGTTGTCTTCCAAATCGTAGCCGTCAAACAGGGGAATATCGGCCGTTGGATAAAATGGGGAGAGCTTGGCAATTTCTTGCTGTAGGCGCAAAACGGCCGTTTCTGGCGCATGGGTCACGCCATACAAATTACGATACCCGCCAAACAAATCCACCCCAAACAACTGCGATCCATCTGCCCCCGCCCAGGCAAAATACGGCTCCAGCAGCGGCATTCCTCGCCACACATACACCGCATCAATCCCAAACTGCCGGTGAATTTGTGGAGCCTGAGAAATATGCCCAAATGTGTCTACCAACCACCCCACATCAACCTGCCCACCAAACTGCGCCATGTCCTTTTGCCCATACTGCAAATTACGGATCAAGCTCTCGCCACAGGTCAGCTTCCAATCTGGCTGGCAATAATAAGGGCCTATGCTCAACGTGCCACAGTCAACAAGCCGCGCCACCTTTTCTCGGTAGTCTGGGTAGGCTTGGAGCAAATCCTCAATGACGAGCGTTTGCCCATCAAAAAAATAGCGAAAATCAGGGTTGGTTTTACCCAGCTTTTCCAAGCTATCAATCAAGCCTGGAATCCAATGGGTGGTATAAACTGCGCTAAGAAACCACTCCCGATCCCAGTGAGTGTGGTTGATGACATAAACGGCCGTTTTCGTCATGAAGATTTTTAGCATCTGGCTGTAGGTGTGAGGCATGTCTCACACCTACAGCCAGATATTGTCTACGGATAAAGCACCCGACCACTCTCCCGATCAATCCAGCGAATCTTATTTGCCGGAAAACGGAGCCAAACAGGCTGGTTCGAGCGTACTTTCAAATCAGGGTGCGTCGAAACTTTGATAACATCCCCCCCTATTTTAACCGTCAACAGGTTTTGCGACCCTAATGGCTCGACAACATCAACCGTCACCGGCACGGCATCCGCCACCGGCTCCAGCAGCGTCTCCATATTCTCGGCACGAATCCCCAGCACAATCTGCTGCCCATCATATGGTTTAACAATCGGTTGCATGGCTGAAGCCGGTGTCAATAGCGTATCACCCACCAGCACCTCCACCAACCCATTATGCCGCTGCACCTGCCCGTGCATAAAGTTCATCGGCGGATTGCCAATAAACCCACCGACAAACTGGTTAGAAGGGAAATCATAAACAACGGTTGGGTGGTCAAGCTGCTGAATAACCCCATCTTTCATCACCGCAATCCTGTCTCCCATGCTCAACGCCTCAATCTGATCATGCGTGACATAAATGGTGGTAACGCCCAGATTCGCCAGCAGCTTTTTCAGTTCCGCACGCATTTCTAGCCGCAGCAACGCATCGAGGTTGCTCAATGGCTCATCCATCAGCAGCACCTCAGCCTGCATGGCAATGGCCCGCGCCACCGCCACCCGCTGCCGCTGCCCCCCGCTCATGTTGCTGGGGTAGCGGTCAAGCAGCTTTTCGATGTGCAGCAGTTCCGCCGCCTGCTTCACCCGCCGCTCCGTTTCTTTGGGATCCACCTTGGTCATTTTTAGCCCAAAGGCGATGTTGTCCCACACCTTCATGTGGGGAAAGATGGCATAGCTTTGAAACACCATCGAAATTTTGCGTTCACGCGGGGGCAAATAGGTCACATCCCGCCCCCCGATCATGATCCGCCCTTCGTCGGCCATGCCCAGCCCCGCCACGGCTCGCAAAAGCGTGGTTTTGCCACAGCCGCTTGGCCCCAACAGCACCACAAATTCTCGGTCAGCAATGGTTAGGTTGGCGTTATTAACGGCCGTAAAATCCCCAAACCGCTTCATCACACCTTCAATCTTAATCTCAGCCATGTTATTTACTCACTTGCCCCCACATATTGAACAAATAGCGGCGAATAAACCACATAAACAGCAACGCCGGAATCAGCATAAAAAAGCCACCCGCAAATTGATACGCCTCCGACGATTGGCTCAGCGCCGTCAACACCTGCGCTGGCAACGTCCGGTTTTGCACCGTCAAAATGCTGGCCGCAAACACCTCGTTCCACGAAAGCACAAAGGTAAACACCGCCGAGGCCGCAATGCCTGGCAGCACCAGCGGCAGCACCACATGGCGAAACGCCTGCAGTGGCGTGCAGCCAAAAACTTGCGCCGCCTCCTCCAGTTCATAGGGAATGCTGGCAAACACGCTGCCGATTACCAAAACCGTTGTGGGCAGTGCTAGTGCCGTGTGCATCAGTGCCAAACTGTAAATGCTGTCAAAAATGCCAATACGGATAAAAAGCACCGCCAGGGGAATGGAAAGGACGACAATGGGAAAAGCGCGTACCGCCAAAATAGAGAGCCGGAATAAATCGCGCCCGCGAAAAAAGTAGCGCGAAATCGCGTAGCCGGCCGGAGCCGCAATCAGCGTTGAGAGCAGTAGCGTAATCACCGCCACAATGATGCTGTTGATAACCCCCGGAATGATCCCTTCCGAGTTTAGGAAAAAGCGCATCGTTTCCATTGAGAAAGGAATAAACGGCAGTACGCCTTTGGGATATAAGCGCACCGTTTCCTGCGTGGTGAAAGCCATAGAAAAGATAAAGAAAATGGGAATGAGAATCCACAGGGCAATCAAGATCGCAACCACATAAGTAAAGGCGCGGTTACGTTTTTGCACCCGCTTCATTTGCTCATGCAGCGCTTTGGTTTCAGATGTAATGATTGTCATGCGGCAGCAACCTCCTGCTGCGTGCGTACAGCCCGCAGATAGAACACGGCACTAATCATGGACAGAAGCAAAATGAACAAGGCGTAGGCTGAGGCCACATTGGCATTGCGGAACTCAAAATATTGGCGATAGGTTTCGTTTGCCAGCACCGTTACCACATCCCCACCGCTGAGGGCAATGACGACGGCAAAAACTTGCAAGGCCAAAATGGTGCGTAAGATCAGCGCGACCTGTAAGCTCGGCTTGAGCAGGGGCAAAATGACGTGGCGCAGCCGCTGCCAATAGGTGGCCCCAAACAGTTCGGCCGCTTCCAGCACCTCGTCAGAAATGGCCTGCAACCCAGAAACAACAATCACCATCACGATGGAGGTTGCTCGCCAGATTTCTGCCAGCCAAATGGCGATGATGATCCAATAGCGGGTGTTGGCCGTCAGATACGGTTGTGCCTGACTAATCAGCCCCAGCCCTTGCAAAATGGAGTTGAGGAAGCCGTTTTGGGTGAAGATGGAGAAAAAGAGAATGCCCACAGCCAGGTCGGAAACGCCCAAAGGAATGGCATAGACGTACAGCAGAAAGCTGTTGAATTTGAGCCGCGCCTGAATAACCAATGCCATGACCACAGCCAGGGCAAATTGGGTGGGGATGATGATGACCATCAGCAGCAGGGTGGTGCGCCAGGCGGGGGTGAAAAAGCGGTCGTTGAGCATTTTTTCAAAGAAGGCGGTGGTGAGTTGACCGGTGTTGCCGCGATCAATACGGCCGTTTTCTTCATCACCAAACACCTGAATAAAGCGGGAGGGTGCCCAGCCAGAAACGGCCGTTTCCCCCTCCGTCTCCCCCTGCACCTCATACCAAACCTCCAGCGTCACCACCTCAGCAATTTGCACCTCGGCCCGCGCCTCCAGCTTCCCCACAACCTCACTCGCTTCATTTGGCTCCGCAAACACATCCGTCAACGGGTCAGCCGTGCTTCCCAGCTTCGTCCGCACCGACCCCACCAGCGGCGTACCATCCTCCGCCTCCTCCCGCACCCGAATGCGCGTCTCCGGTGTCCACCCCGCAATGGGGCTGCCCTCGGCATCCACCGCCTGCACCCGGAACCACAGTTCCGTCAACAGGTTCGTCTCCCCAGCCGCCAGATCATCCAGCAGATTTCCCTGCCGCCCCAAAATTGCCACCTGCGTCCCCTGCGGCAAGCGACCCGCTTCGCCACTGTCCAAAGAAGGCGTTGCCCGCAAAGACAACAACGCTTCATCATCCCACACCGACAATACCAACCCTCGTGCCATTGGATAGGCAAAAAAGAGCAGCAGATAAATGAGCGTAGGCAAGATCAACCAGTAAGGAGCAAGGTTTCGTCGCTTCATCTTTTTGGGTTATCGGTAATCAGTAATCAGTATTCAGTGCGCCATGACCGATTACCGATTACCGATTGCCGATTACTAAAACTACGGATTCACCACACAAGGCCCATCGCCCAATGGGTCAGGTGCCCAGCAGGGTGCGCCGGTTTCATTCATCAGCGTCTGCAAATTCTCCCCTTCTTCTTCCAGCACCGTGGCAATATCTTCCCCATTCAACACAATGCGATCAAACGCATTGCGGAAAATCTGGTTGATTTCGCCACCGCGATCACCCAAACCAACGGGCAGCAGCGAGGGCAAGGCATCGGGAGAGGTAGCCTGGGCATTTACTGCCCCAGCTTCAATGCCCACCCCTACCGGCAGATTAGAGGTATCTACACCATCTACTACTGGGAAGAAGCCTAGCTGCTCCAGCACAGCCCCCTGTACATCAGGACGGGTCAGGAACTCAATCAAAGCTGCGCCAGCTTCTGGGTTCGGGGCATCGGCCGGAATACCTAACCCAACGATGACGGGCATAAAGCCACGGCCGGCCGGGCCAGCCGGAGCCGGGAAGGCCACAAAACTGTCAGGTTCAGCATTAAACGCCTCAATCAGACGCGCCGTGTGGTCAAACGCCACCCATACTCCGCCCGACAGCAGTGGCTCCTGCATAAACTCATAGTTGATGGATTGTGGATTCACGGTCGGCCACAGCACGTCACGCGCCCACGCCATCATCTCCTCAGCCTCCGCACTGCGGAAGTTGGAGACCATGCCACCCGTGAACGAGGGGAAGAGATACCCTTCCAAGAAGCGATGGAACAACCCAGCATGGGGCAGCCCACAGCGAGCCTCACCCGTTTGCTCAAGGATGTTTTGACACCATTGCCCCAACTGCTCCCAGGTCAGCGCATTCACGTCGGCCCCTTCTGGCAAATAGGGCAACGCCTCGACGTTGGCCGCCATGATGTAGGTGGCCTGCATCCACGGCACATAGTAGAGGAAATCATCCGTACCCAGCAAACCGGTATCAATGAAGGCGGGAGCCAGATCGCGGCTGTCGAGCAAATCTTCAGCCACATCAATCATGTTCATCATCGCATCTTCACGCGCCAGCGGCGGGAAGCTGCCATGCAGCGCCCCAAACACATCAATGGAGCCGCTGCCAGCCAGAATTTGGTCAAGCGCCGGGCCTTCTTCGGTCGCGGTGAAGTCATAGCCACCACCAGCCAAAATGGTGCGGAATTTCTCTTGTTCTTCTACGGGATTGAACTGAGTGGAATAGAAAACCGCTTCACCCCCGGCCATTGCTACTGGTGCTTCGCCAGCGGCAGCAACCTGGCAAGGGCCATCGCTGATGGTGTCGGGTGCCCAGCAGGGCGCGCCGGTTTCATTCATTAATGCTTGCAGGCTGTCGCCTTCTTCATTCAAAACGGTGGCAACATCTTCGCCATTCAGCACAACGCGGTCAAAGGCGTTGCGGAAAATCTGGTTAATTTCGCCACCGCGATCACCCAGACCAACGGGGAGCAATGCAGGAAGGGCATCAACGGCCGTTGCCTGGGCATTAACCGCCTCAGCTTCAATTTGCACACCGGCCGGAAGGTTAGAAGTGTCCACCCCATCCACAACGGGGAAGAAGGCAAGCTGTTCCAGCACGGCTCCCTGAACATCGGGGCGGGTCAGGAATTCAATCATTTCAGCCGCTGCTTCTGGGTGTGGGGCATCAGCCGGAATGCCAAGACCCACGACAACGGGCATGAAACCACGGCCGGCCGGGCCAGCCGGGGCGGGGAAAGCGATAAAATTATCGGGTTCCGCATTAAACGCCTCAATCAAACGGGCGGTGTGGTCAAAGGCCACCATCACTTCGCCTGACAACAGCGGTTCCTGCATGAATTCATAGTTGATGGACTGTGGGTTGATGGTCGGCCACAGCACGTCACGCGCCCAGGTCATCATGTCCATTGCTTCGCTGCTGCGGAAATTAGAAACCATGCCGCCGGTGAAGGAAGGATAGAGATACCCTTCTAGGAAGCGGTGGAACAAACCAGCGTGGGGCAAACCACAGCCGGGCGAACCCGTTCCATCAAGGATGTTCTGGCACCATTGGGCAAACTGTTCCCACGTAATAGCGTTTACATCAGCCCCATCGGGCAGATATTGCAAAGCGTCAGTATGGGCGGCCATGATGTAGGTGGCCTGCATCCAGGGCACATAGTAGAGAAAATCGTCTGTCCCCAACAACCCGGTTTCCAGATAGGCAGGGGCAAAATCACGACTGTCACCCAGATCTTCGGCGATGTCAATCATGTTCATCATCGCATCTTCACGCGCCAGCGGCGGGAAGCTGCCATGCAGCGCACCGAATACGTCAACGGAGCCACTGCCAGCCAGGATTTGATCGAGGGCGGGGCCTTCTTCGGAGGCGGTGAAGTCATAACCGCCTTCGGCCAAAATGGCGCGGAATTTTTCTTGTTCTTCTACGGGGTTGAATTGGGTTGAGTAGAAGACGGCTTCCGTCATTTCTTCTTCCACGACGGCTTCTTCGACAACGGGGGCTTCCGTGGGTTCTGCTTCAACGGCCGTTTCTGCCTCGGCCGGTTCTTCAGGGGCCGGTTCTGGGGCTGGTGCTTCATTGCCGCCACAGGCCACCAGTATCAACATGGCAATCAATAACAACAAAAATAGTTTGAACTGTTTAAACATTTCTCCTCCAGAAATTCTTTTGCGATTCATTGTTTGGGAAATATGAACACGGTTTTTTTTTTGGCTGCGAGTATCACCTCCTTGTTTAGCAAATTAAATAGGGCCTGTAGAGCCACGTATAATCAAAGTTGGGGGCAAAATTTTGTGCGGTGGGGGTGCGGAAGGGTTGTTCATGACATCGTACAGGGTTTGACACAATAGTTGTCCCATTTGGTGGGGAGAGACATGAACGGTTGTCAGGGGCGGGCTAGTGTATTCGGCCAGCAAAATGTCGTCAAAGCCTGTGATGCTGATGTCCTTGCCGACGGTTAAACCTCGTTCACGGGCGGCGTTGATGGCACCAATTGCCAGCAGGTCGTTGGCGGCGACAATGGCCGTGGGTGGGTTGTCACGATCAAGCAGTTCTTGGGTGCTGGCGTAACCGGAGCGTTGGCGGAAGTTGCTTTCGATGATGAGGTTGGGAACGGCCGTTAATCCCCACCGCGCCATCCCCTGCAAAAAGCCCTGCAAACGGGTCTCAGCCTTCATAAAGCGGCGTGGCTCTGTAATATAGGCAATTCGCTGATGACCCAACGCCACCAGATGGTCAATCACTAGCCCGATACCCATTTTGCTGTCATCATCCACAAAAGGATAATTGCTGACACCCTCTTCGTGCCCAAAGGTCACAAAAGGAAAATCATGCGCTTGCAGCATCCGAATGCGCGGATCATCATGCTGGGCACGCACAATAATAAAGCCATCCACACGGCGGCTGCGGATATAGTTCAAATAGGTCTCTTCAATCTTTTCGGTATCAAGCGAGGTTGTAATGTTTAATTCAAGCCCATATTCGGCACTCTGTTCCACCATGCCCGAAAGCAAATCGCTAAAGAACGGATCAGAAAAACGAAGGTTTTCCTTGGGCAAAATGAGGCCAATGGCATCGGCCTTCTCCGTTTTCAGCCGCCTGGCACTAAGATTTGGCACATAGCCAAGTGCGTCTGCCACACTTTGCACCGCTTGCTTTGTTTCTTCGGCTACATCGTCATGACCATTGAGGGCGCGTGACACAGTTGTAACAGATAAACCAGATTGTTTTGCAACTTCACGTAGGGTGACTTTCATGTTTCTTCCCTTTTTGTATCCGAAACGTTTCGGATACATGCAGAATTGTAATCCGAAACGTTTCGGATGTCAAGAAAAATGACACACGGCTAGTAAACCGCAATTTTTAATTAGGGTCAGGCAAGGAAGGGGCTGGCTTTTGGCTCCGCCAGGCGAGCAGCCCTAGGCAGGTGAGGGCGATGAGCAGGGTAATGATTTGCAGGCCGTGCCAGCCGCCAGTGGTAAACCAGGCAGTGGCGCGGAAAGTGTCGAGGAAGAGCCGGCCGCTGGCATAAACGGCCGTTACCACCAAAAACAAATAGCCATTGTGCGGAGTGGAGCGGCGTGCAAGCTGAAACCAAATGACAATAGCCTCGATTCCCAACAAAATCTCGTAAAGCTGCACCGGGTGGCGGCGCACGCCAAAAAAGTTGATTCCCCAGGGGAGCGTGGTTAGCGTGCCATAGCCGGGGCCAGCGAGGAGGTCGGCCAGGCTCATCACCATGAGACCCGTCAGCAGACCGGGGGCAAGGATGTCGAGGGTTCGGGCGGGGGAGAGTTGGCGGAAACGGCCGTAAAAAAACGCTGCCGCTGCCGCAAAAAACAGCCCGCCCCACATGTTGTAGCCCGTGTTGAGCGGCCAAATGATGCTCAGTAAATTTTCCTGAAAGGCCGACCAATACAGCACCACAAACGCCAGCCGCGCCCCGATGATGCCGACCAGCAGGCTGGTTGAAGCCAACCCGTAATATGGTTCCACCGGCTGGCGCAGCCGCCGGGCGGCGCGTTCCACCAGGCTGAGGGCAAGGTAAGCACCAAAGATGATGGTTAAACCGGCCGTTGGGAAAACAAAGGGGCCAATGTTGAGGGCTGGGAGCATAGGCGGTAAACGGTAATCAGTAGACAGTAATCAGTAATGGGCTACTGTTCATCAAGTAATTTGTTGATGCGGTCTTCCAGCACGCCCTGGCTGATGGTGCCGATGATCAGTTCGCGGACGGTGCCGTTGGCATCAATAAAAACGGTGGTGGGCAGGCTGGTGATGCCGTAGAGGTTGTTGACCACGTTTTGCTCGTCCACCAGCAGCGGGTAGGTGAGGCCAAATTCGGCGGCAAAATCGGTGATGCGGTCGGCCGGCTCCATTTGGTTGACCCCAATGATGGCGACCTGACCGGCATATTTTTCGCTGGCGGCCTGCATGTGGGGCATTTCAATGCGGCACGGGCCACACCAGGTTGCCCAAAAGTTGAGAACGACGGGTTTTCCGGCCGTTCCTGTGCGGTCAACGGCACGAATCAGGGTGAAGCTGTTGCCGTTGGGGGCGGCAAGGGTGAAATCGGGGGCGAGGTGGCCGACGATGGGGGCTTCGATGATGCTGGTGAACCGTTCTTCGGCCAAGGGTTCGCGGGAATAGATGACCCAACCGCTGCCCAAAAGGGCTGTGAGGAAAAAAAGAGTGAGCCAACCACGTCTTGTTTGCAGCATGGGGAGATTTTAGCATAAATGGTGGTGATGGGGGATGAAAACGGCCGTTTTTCCTAGCCTCGCCGATTTCGAGCTAACTTGCCAAATTGCTCGAAATCGTTTAATATATGAACATATATGCATATATTAGGGTATTCCGATGAAAATTGAAGAAACCATTGCTACTGAACTGGCTGAGTTATTTCGTACCCTGGGCGATACGAGCCGTATTCTCATTTTGTCTGCGCTTACTGAAGGGGAGCAAAATGTCAGTTCCTTGGCGGAGTTTGCCCAAATTAGTGAATCAGCCACATCGCATCATTTACGCCATTTGCGCCAAATGCGCCTAGTTCGTACCAAAAAGATGGGTCGCTACGTTTTCTATTCGCTAGATGACGAGCATATAGCCGGTATCTTCCAGTCTGGACTGGAACATATCTTACATGGTGAGTAGTTATGCGTGCTACATGGATGCCTTTGTTGTACTTTGCCCTCTTTATGAGCGTGGCAGTGGGGTGGCGAGTTTATCGCGTTTGGCGGTTATCCGGGGTTAACGCCCTTACAACCTATCGGGCAGATGGGGTTTATGGCCTTGTCTCGACCCTTTTTCGGCTTGTTTTTGCTGGGATTGGGGCAGTGACGTTTGTCAATCTTTTGCCTGGATTGGCGGCCTATTTGACACCTATTCCCTGGCTTGATCTGCCAGTCTTGCAACTCATTGGCTGGCTTATCCTGACAGTGTCTTTCTTTATTGTGGTGGTGGCGCAAATGCAAATGGGGGGAGCGTGGCGGATTGGGGTTGATTCCAACCAGCGTCAGCAGTTGATTACACACGGCATTTTTCGTTACTCGCGCAACCCGATCTTTCTGTGTATGCGGCTTTGTTTTTTCGGGCTTTTGCTGGTGTTGCCCAATGCTTTTACGCTGATGCTGTGGGCATTGGGGGATGCGATGACGCAAATTCAGGTTCGACTGGAGGAGACTCATTTGAATGAAGCGTTTGGTGAGGCGTATCGTGTCTATGCCCAGTCGGTACGAAGATGGATTTGAGGCATTTTCAGAAAAATAAACAAGCCTGTAACCGAAGAAATGCCTAGCGAATTCCAAGAAAACCGTTGTTTCCCCCTCGATTGTTTTTGGAATTCGCCTAACGGCCGTTTACAGCAAATGGCAGCCATTTGCTGTAAACAAGCTATGTGGTGATTAAGTCAACAATTTGCTGGTAAAGGGCTGTTACGGGGTGTTCGGGGTACTGAATGGCAAAGAGGCCCTGGCTGGCAAGCATCATGAGTTCGTCGGAGTGGGGGATGATAGCCGCCACATTGGCCTGGTAATTGCTCTGGATTTGTGCTTTAACTTGTTCGATGTGATAGTGGGGTGGCACTTTGTTAACGACGAGATGTATTTCTGGTACCTGTAGCCGTTTGGCGATGCTGACGGTAACGGCCGTTCCTTCATAATCCTGAGCATCGGGGCGCATAATAATTAGCAGGAAGTCTGACAGGGCAATGGACAAGAGCGTTTCCTCGTTTAGCCCAGGGTGGGTATCAATCAACAGCACATCTAGCTTTAGCTCTTGAACTAAGTCGTACAGCCCATCACGCATGAGGCTGATGTCATATCCTTCGCGCAAGACACGGGCGATGTTGTTGGTGTCCATGCTCGATGGCACCAGATACACTTTCCCAGAAACGGCCGTTCCCAACTGGTCAGTCACATCGTGGGCGGTTTCCTTAACGGCGCAATGTCCCCACAAATAATCGTTGAGCGATTTTTTTATATCCTCCCCGCGAATGCCAAACAAAATGTGGATGCCGGGGGATTGAATATCGCTATCTACCACCCCCACTCTTAGCCCTTTTTTGGCTAACAGGGCGGCAATGTTGGCGGTGGTGTTGGATTTGCCCGTGCCGCCACGAAATGAATGAATGGAAATGACTTGACTCATGGGTATTCTCCTTACGTAAATAGGACGCAGATTTACCTGATATTCCTGTACGCGAAGCGGTCGCTGTGCGACATCAGTCAAATCAGGTAAATTTGCGTCCCATTTTAATTCTTCATGATGAGCAATTTGCTCATGCTGTCTCCTGATTTTTGTTTGCGGAATGGTTGAAGGAAAGCGTTAAGGTAGCGGGTTGGTTGTGTAAGGGCAGGATGAACTGCCCGCCGGTGAGTTGGAGGTCAATAACGGCCGTTTCTTCCCCCACCACCAATTCCGCCACGGCCGGCAGTGGTTGTGAACTGCCCTCGGCGTTCAGTTCAAATGCCCACACCTTGAGTTCACGGGCAACCCCGGCCGGAAGCTGAAAAGTGGCCTGGCGTAGCGTGGCAAAATTGGCAATGGCACCTGCCGCCGATTGTTCCGTTGGCGAATGGTTTTGATAGCTCAACTGCACCGGCGCGACATAGGGCTGGCCGCTGGCGGCTAAAGAGAGCATGGCCTGCTGGGGTTGAGCGAGGACGTTGACCACCAGACGAGGTACAAAAGCCCCTTGCCGCCAACTGTTGACGGTGACAATGACAATCACGGCGGCAACCAGCAGCGCCAACACCCGCTGTACCGGGTTTTCCCAAATAAACAGCCCATGCACCAGAATGCCCCCCAGCGAAGTCACATAAATGATGCCAAGCAGCAGCCGGTTGCCGATGATGCGGTAAACGACATCGGGCACAATTTCCCCCTTTTGGCGGCTGGCGGGCAGCAGCAGCACCGGGTAAATGCCGCCCAGCATGGCGATGACGACAACACCGATGAAGCTGAGTGGGCCAGTAAAAGATTGGCTGCCGGTAAACAGTTGGAGTTCGGCGGCGATAAAGACCAGCACCATCGGCACTAGCCCCAGGAAGAAACGGCCGCGTTCGGTGAGCAGGGGGTTGAGCAACTGCTGCCAGAGGGAAAGCGGGCGCGTCTGCGGCGCGGTGGCCGCAACCGGGGCATCGCTAATTTTGCTTGCCATGTCAGCGGACAGGCGGTGGGTGCGGGTGGTGGACAGGCGCGGTTGGTAGGAAAAACGGCCGTTTTCCTCCACCTCGCGCACAAAACCCCGTTCCCCCAAATCCGCCAGCAGCGCGGCGGTTGCTTCTTCTGATTGCCCCAACTGGGCTGCGGCGGCCGCCAGCGTTGCTTGCCCCTCGCGCACCAGCCACGTTGCCAACTCCGCCATCGCGTCAGGCAGTTGCAGCAGGTCGAGCATAGACAAGCCAACCTCATCCCGCCCCGCTTCATAACGCACCGCCAGCCGCGTGCTTAGCTGCACCCGCGCCCACTGCTCCGTGGCCTCCACCACCTTGACCATAAACAGCAGCTTGTCGTCAACTTCCAGCAGCGGCGTACTCTCCCAACTGTCGCCGATGGTTAGCTCCATGTGGCGCGTGGCGGTGCGGGTTTGAACGTCTAGCCGGAAATGGGGCTGCCCTTGGGTTAGACCCAAATAAACGAGATTGGCTTGGGGCAGGGCGGCCGGCTGCCGCCGGGGATGCAGCCGCAGTCGTCCCTCACGGCGGCGCAGGGCAATGGCTGGCTGCTGTTGCTGCGGCAGCCATTCGCGGGTCAGGTTAAACAGACCCAGGGCAAAATGGATGGTGATCATCCCCATGCCCAAAATGACAAAGATGGTGCCAAACAGGTAGACAATGGGGCCAATTTCGTTGGCAAGCGGGGTTAACGCCGTGCCTGATTCCGCCGCCATCACCTCCGGGGCAATGGCGCCGTTGACGATGGCAATCCAAATGGAGTAAACGACAATAACAGTGACTTGCGCCGCCATTGCCCCGCGCACCAGCGAACCCCCGCTGGGGTCGCGCTGCAGCACGGTGCGGGCGCTGTTTGGCACGGAAAGATGGCCGAAGTAGCCAGCCAGCACCACACCAAAGATGAGTTCAAGCAGGGAGGGATCAAACGGCCGGCCGCCGACAAAGGGGATGTTGCTGTGGAGCAGGTTGGCAAGCTTGATGTGGGGCGCGGCCAGCAGCATCAGAATAAAGATGAGCGACAGGTTGACAGCCCCCACCACCAGCGAGGAGGTGACGGTGGCGTTGAGGGAGCCGCGTGTGACGTAGTAGAGTCCGGTGGCAAACAGGGCGGCAACCCACACAGCCGCTGGGATGCCGGTGGGGGCGGCAATGGTGGTGGCAAAACCGATGTAGAATGCCAGCAAGACCAGGGTGATGAGGGCAAAAAGGCCGAAGGAGAGGATAAGTGAGCCAGCACGACCAAGATAGTCGTTGACCACTTGCCCCAAAAAGGCGCTGCCATAGCGAATGCCGCCGCTGCGGGAAGCGGTTTCGGCCATATGGGCCACGGTTAGCACGTTCATAAGGCCAAAAATGATGAGGAGCGCGATGCTGGGCAGCGGGCCGATGCTGGCAAGGGCGATGGGGAGCGCCAGGATGCTGGCCCCAACGACTTCGGTGAGGGTGAGGGCGTAGACGGACCAGAAGGGGGGCAGATTTTCCAGCCAGGTGCCAAGCCGATTCCACTGCCACGCCAGCCGTTCGCGCAGGGTGGGGGTGGCGGTGTAGATGGTGTCGAGCGGGGCTTGGTACAGCGTTTCGTAGGCTGTTTGCAGGGCGGGGGTGTCGAGGGAGAGGGTGGCGCGGAGTTGAGAAACGGCCGTTTTGCCAAACCGATACTTCTGCCCCAGTTGATGCGCCAACGCCGCCTTCAGCCGGTCGTTATCCGGCACCAGCGTCGCCCACTGCGGCGCAAACCGTTCGATTTCCTGGATGGTGGGCGGGACGGGCGGTGCTTTGCCCAGATTGAAAGCATCAATAAACGCCATTTCGCGCTGATGTGCGGCTTCCTCGGTGAGAAATTTTTGCACGGCGGCCTGGGATTGGGCGACGAGATGGGCGGTGCGGCTTTCAATGTGGAAAAGGAGGGTGTTGGCGCGTTGGGTGGGCGGTGTGTTGCCACCAAGGATGCGGTCACGAGAAAAAACCTGGGCAAAAAAATCGTCGCTCATAACTACTCGCAGTGGCTACAGTCGGCCATTTATCCTAACTTGCCCCAAAAGCTACACGGAGTTTCGCAGAGAAGACACAGAGGGACACGGAGAAGATGTGATCTAATTTCTCTCGCTTTCTCTGTGAAACTCTCTCTAGGCTCTGTGAAACTCTGTGCCATTTCTTGTTTTTGTTCCAACATTTGCGTGTCAGGGTGCTACTCAGCTTGTATGTCGGGGTTGCTGCGGCTGCGGCGCATTCCGGCGGCTTTGGCCTCTAGCTGCTGGAAAAAGTCGGTTTCGGTAATTTCTGCCACCTGCTGGTCGTGCTTGGTGCGGTCAATTTTGATTTGAAGCTGGCGCACCTGCTGCTTTAACGCTTGTTCGCGGGCGTGGATTTCTTCGGCCATGCGCTGGAAGACGCGAGCCAGCAGGCCAAATTCGTCCCGTCGGTCGGTGAGAAGCGGGAGGCGTTGGAGTTCAAAGGTGCCTTGTTCGATGGAAACGGCCGTTTCCGACAGCTCATTTACCGGCCGCGTAATTAGCTGGGTTAGCCAACTGCTGAGACCAAGTGCTGCCAACACGCTCAAAATAATGAGGGCAATGGTGACAATGCGAAGCCGGGCGATGCCATCTTCGACCTCGTGTACCTTTGCGTCAAAGTGCGCGTCGGCAGCCAATAATTTCTGGTCGGAATCCATCTCAAAGCTCGCAATTTGCTGCTCCATTATTATTAGTTCTGCTTCCAATTCGTCGTTCAGCAGTTGAATCGCTTTTTCCTGTTCCCCAGTTGCAGCCCAAACCAGAATTTGCTGAGCATCCTCGTGAAAATGTTCATGTGCCTCGGCCACAGCGTCAAGGGTAGCGAGAGCAGCAACGCTGTCGTCATCTACATGGCCGTTGAACACAGCGCGAAGCTCGGCCAAATGTTGGTCAAACGTTTCAATTGAGGCAATGAATTCAGTAGCGGCTTCGGTTTCGTCTAGCAATAGTTCATGCAGGGTTAGTCGGGATTCTTGCAGGGTTAGGAGGAGGTGGAAAGTGGCGTCAAGCTGCTGGCTTTGAACGGCCGTTTGCTCAAAATCGGCATCAAGTGACCCCATTTGCCGGATGACAGTGCGCTCTGTGTAGACGATGTAGACGGCTAAGCCAGCAAAGAGTACGATGATGGACAAATAACTGAGGGCTAATTTGATGCGTACACTCATGTCAAGTTTCCTGTTCCAAAGATAAGCAAGTTCCACTAAGATGATAGCACACCATGCTAAACAGGAGCAGACAATAGTAGTCTGATAGTACTTTTGGGGGATAGCAAAGGGGATGGCTCAAGCATCTTTCTGAGAAGCGTAGTGACTTATGGTTGATTTCGTTGTGTTTACAGCCGCAAGCGCTACCCAGACAGCCACATCCTCGGCGGCACAGGTGTTTTCTACAGGTTGTTGCTGGTTGGCCTACTACCCATCAGGGTAGAACACTTGGTAGCATCAGCATTCATTCCCAGCCATATTGATGCAAAATCGGCTCCCATGCCCGTCGTGAAAGACGGATAACGGCATTGAGGTATTTGAGGAATGGCAATGGGCAATGCTGCCCGTTGCCATTGTAATTCACGTTTATGAGGAAGTGTCTTGAATGATCTGATCACAAAGGGCAATGGCGGCAGCAAAACGGCCGTTTGCCATGTATGTCTCTGCTTGTGCCAGTTTTGTCTGATTGGCTTTATCAAGCGGCTGTTCTAGCTGCCGAATGGCAGCTATCTTCTTTTTAGCTTTCGCTTCCAGCGACTTCACAATATCAACTATAATTGCCTTTGAATACATCTGAAAACCAACCTGATGCAAACCATCTAACATGTATCGTTGCATCTGCATAGACAAGCCTAAGCCCAAATATAATTTATATTAGTTGATAAGCCGGTTTGGTACGTGACGTACCGCTTACAAGAGGATAACAAATATTGTTTGTGGAACGCGCCGAAATAAGCTGGCGTTGGGAATGGGTTGAACCATCGGCTACATTCGGGTAATTTGGGCGGCGAATTGGGTGAAAAAGTGGATGGCGGTGGGGTTTTTCATCGCGTCTATGTTGACCACTTTGTTTAGATCGCCGCCTAGCAGTAGCCGTTTGATGGGGGTTTCCAGCTTTTTGCCGCTGAGGGTGTAGGGGACTTCGGGGATTTGGATGATGTCGTCGGGAACGTGGCGGGGAGTGAAGGTTTGGCGGATGGTGTCGCGGATTTTTTGCCGCAGCGCGTCGTCGAGGGTGTGGCCGGCCGACAGCACCACAAACAAGGGCATGTAATAACGGCCGTTTTCCAACTCCAACCCCACCACCAAACTATCCACCACCTCTGGCAAGCTGTCTACCGCCCGGTAAATCTCGCTGCTGCCCATTCGCACCCCAAACCGGTTGAGCGTGGAGTCAGAACGGCCGTTAATCCGCACCGTTCCCAATTCCGAAAGCCGCATCCAGTCCCCATGCTGCCAAAAGCCGGGGTACATCTCAAAATAGCTTGCCTTATAGCGCACATCGCCAGGGTCGTTCCAAAAATAAATTGGCATCGAGGGCATCGGTTTGGTGATTACCATCTCCCCCACCTGCCCCACCACTGGCTGCCCGGTTTCGTCAAAGGCATAGACAGCAATGCCCAGGTTGCGGCACTGGATTTCGCCGCGATGGACGGGCAGGATGGGAACGCTGCCGACAAAGCCGCTGGCAACATCGGTGCCGCCGCTGACGGAAGCCAGCCACACGTCGGGCTTTACCTGCTCATACACCCAGTCAAACGCCTCATCGGGCAGAGGCGAGCCGGTGGAGCCGATGCAGAGTAGGTGGCTGAGATCGAGCGTTTTGGGGGTGAGGCCGGCTTTCATGCAGCCAATGAGAAAAGCGGCACTGGTGCCAAAGAGGTTGATTTGGTTGTCGGCGACCAACTGCCACATGCGGGTCAGGTCGGGGGAGCCGGGGTTGCCGTCGTAAAAAACGGCCGTTGTTCCCGCCAGCAGCGAGCCAATGGTAATGTTCCACATCACCCAGCCGGTGGTAGACATCCAGAAAAAGCGGTCGCCCGGCTGGCAGTTGTTATGCAGCCGATGGATTTTGAGGTGTTCCAGCAGCACGCCGCCGTGACCATGCGTGATGGCTTTGGGGATTCCGGTGGTGCCGGAGGAGTAAAGAACCCAGATGGGATGGTCGAAGGAAACGGCCGTAAATGCCAGTTCCCCTGCCTCCATTGCCATCACCTCCCCCCAGCCAATCGCTCCACTTGGGGGCGCGGCCTGCGGGTTGAGGTAGGGGACAAAGATGACCTTTTCCACGCTGGGCAGGGCGGCGCACAGTTGGGCAACCTCGGCGCGGCGGTCAAACGGCTGGCCGCCGTACTGGTAGCCGTCTACGACCAGAAGCACTTTGGGGGAGATTTGCTGAAAGCGATCTATGACGCTGTTGGTGCCAAAGTCGGGGGAGCAGCTTGACCAAACGGCACCGAGGGCGGCGGTGGCGAGGAAGGCAACGGCCGTTTCTTGAATGGCGGGCGCATAAGCCACCACGCGGTCGCCGGGCTGCACGCCAATTTGACGGAGGTAGGTTTGAAAAACGGCCGTTTGCTGCCGCAATTCTGCCCAACTCACCTCGGTGTGTGGGCGCAACTCCGATTCAAACAGTAGGGCGGGGCGGTCATCGCTGGCTTGGCGAAAAATGTGCTGGACGTAGTTGAGCGTGGCTCCCGTAAACCATTTGGCTCCCGGCATTTGCTGGCTGGTCAACACCTGCTCATACGGCGTGGTGCTTTCAATTTGGAAAAATTCCCACAGGCTTTCCCAAAACAGTTCCAACTCATCTACCGACCATTGCCACAGCGCGGCGTAGTCGGCCACGTCGGCACGCCCCGTTTGGCGCAGCCAGTTGATGTATTGCTGGATGTTGGAGGTTTGTTGAAAAACGGCCGTTGGTTCCCACAGTTGCTGTAGATCAGTCATGCTCACGACACCGATTTTGGCGGAAGAGACCTATGCAAGTGCCGTTTCGAGAGCCTGCACTGAGGCCGCCGAAGTGTCTCCCGAGAAATCCCATTTTCACTGGCAAAGGGAACAGGATTTCTCCTCGAAGACTCGTCGAAATGACAGACTTTCATCGAGGCAATTTGTTCATTGTCCATAGGCCTGAATAGATTTGGAGAAATTACTGCCCCACTAGCGGCAGCGAAATCGTTTGGCTAGGTTCAAGGGCGGGGGAGCCACTGAGGTCGTAGGTCATCGCCCCATCAATGCGAATGGGCACCATTTCTCCCAGCGGCAGTTCGCCGGGGATAATCACCAGTCCGTCAATTTCCGGCGCATCGCGGTAGGTGCGGCCAATGCTCAGGTTGTCGCCGTATCCTTCAATCAGTACCGGCAGCGTTTTGCCCACTTGGGTCTGGTTCTTTGCCAGCGAAATCGCCTGCTGTAGCTCCATTAATTCTGCTTGCCGCGCCTGCTTCACCGCTTCTTCCACCTGCCAGGAAACGGTGGCTGATGGGGTGGACGCTTCATAGGAGTAGGTAAACGCCCCCATGCGGTCAAATTGCAGGTCGCGCACGAACTGCTTGAGGCCGTCAAATTCTTCGTCCGTTTCGCCGGGGTAGCCGACAATAAAGGTGGTGCGGATGGCGATGTCGGGCATGGCGCTGCGGAGCTTTTCCACGGTTTTGTAGACCCACTCAATGTTGGCCGGCCGACGCATTCGCTTCAGCGTTTCGCGGTGGCCGTGCTGTAGCGGGATGTCGAGGTAGTTGACGATTTGGGGAGTGGTCGCCATCGTCTCAATCAGTTCGTCGGTAACGTAGCCGGGGTAGGCATACATCAGCCGAATCCAGGGGATGTCGGGAGCCGCTTTGGCGATTTCTTTGAGCAGTTGGCTGGTCCCGTTTTTTAGCCCCAAGTCATGGCCGTAGTCGGTGCTGTCCTGGGCGATGATAATGAGTTCCTGAATGCCCGCCTCTTGCAGCCGTACCGCTTCGGCAACAATGGCGTTCATCGGGCGGCTGACGTGGGTGCCTTTGATTTGGGGAATGGCGCAAAAAGCGCAGGGGCGACGACAGCCGTCAGCAATTTTGAGATAGGCACTGCGGCCTTGAACGGCCGTTCTCAACACCCCCCGCTCATCTTTCCCCACCGTCTTCGCCTCATCCGGCAGGTGGTACAGTGGCTCCGGGTGCTTTTGCCGCCG
>JAGQGA010000220.1 GCA_020432595.1 Anaerolineales bacterium
CTCCTGGCGGCCGGGCGACCAGCGTGTGTTTGTGGCCGACATTCGCAAGGCGCAGGCGCGGCTGGGCTGGGTACCCAAAGTGTCGCCGGCCGACGGGATTCTGGATTTGTACCAGTGGGTGGCAGCGAACAAGGAGTTGTTTGTCTAATCGGCCGACCGCCTGAACTCATAAATAGCCAAATCGTTAAAGTGA
Source organism: Anaerolineales bacterium (assembly GCA_020432595.1). The sequence goes on from JAGQGA010000220.1 coordinate 194, forward strand.
ATCGTATCCTGTAGCTGGTAACGGGCTGCGAGCCAGGCGAGGTGGGGGTGGGTGGGCTGACCAGCGGCTACGGCTTCGGCCTGGGCACGGTCAAGTAGGATGAAGTAGATGCGAGGGTGGTTGGAAACGGCCGTTTCCAAATCCACCGTTGCGAACAGCCCCATCGCCGCTTGCGTGGCATACGCCAGTGTGTCGCTGGGGCTGCCCGGCTCATCGGCAATAAACTGCTGTGGAATGGTGCGGTTATAGAGATAAGTTGGGAAAAATGTTAGCTTGTTGCTATGGATGATGACGGCATCAGGTTCAGTGTGGTCGGTTAGCCAGTTGGCGGCGGCAGCAAAAGGGGGGCGGGGGAAGCTGGCGTAGGTGTAATGATTGAGAAGGGAGGCGGTGAGAATAACGGCCGTTAATCCCCCCAGTACCCACTTCATCCCCTTTGGCATTTTACTTGCGCCAAACACAAGCCCCAGCAGCACCCAATAGGTAAGTGCCGATGGTAAAAACGCCCGCAGCGTATAAATCGGTTGGAATTGAGAGACTAGAAAGCCCAGGGTAGGGGGGAGCAGGGTGGTGAAACCAAGAAGCTGTAGGGCTGGAGAGCGCAGCGCAGCCGATGTGCGGAGTGCCATTAGCAAGAAAATAGGGACAAGGAGGCTGAGAAAAAGCGCCAGCGGGAGCAGCCAGCCTGGAAGTGCCTCGTTGTCATAGGCAACGTGAAAAGCCAGCAGCGTTTGCAGCAGTTCGGTGAGACCGGGGCGTACCACCCAATAGCTTTGCTGTACGCGCCCAAGCTGGCTGGGCAAAATGGTCAGCCACGGCGCGTAAAGCAGCAGCATGAGGGCATAGCTGCCAACAACCCCCTGCCACCGCTGCCACCCTTGACGAACCCACTGCCATGCCGCCCACATCCCCAGGCCTGCCAGATAAAGTGCTCCCAGCGTGTGGGTATACAACACCAATGCCCCGCAAACACCAACTAGCGTCCAATCGCGTCGCTGGTTGGTCCGCCAGCCGCGCAGCCAAAAGAGGGTTGCCAGCAGGGTCAACAAACCCAGCAGCCCATACATACGGGTCTCTTGAGAGTAATAGATGTGGAAGGGGGAAAGGGCGATGAGCAGGGCGGTGAAGAGGGGGAGGGATTGGGGATTGGAGATTGGAGATTGGAGATTCTGCCCAATCTCTAATCCCCAATCTCTAATCTCCTCTGCCAAAAGATAGTCTACAAACACGGTTGCCGTGCCGAACAGCACCGACAGCAGCCGCACGGCGGTCGGAGCCTGGCCGACGAGCTGCATCCAGCCGTGGAGGAGCCAGAAGTAGAGCAGGGGGTGGACGTTGGCGGCGATGCCGTTGGTGATGGTGATGGTGCCGCGAAGCATGGCGGTCAGCGATTTTTCGGCAAAGAGGATGGCAAGGGCTTCGTCGTACCAGAGAGAACGGCCGTTTAAGTTCACCAGCCGCAGCCCAAAAGCCAGCAGCAAAATCAACAGCAGCCAGCGATGTTGGCGCAGTTGGTTCATGGTGTTGCTCCCAGCAGTTGATAAATCTTCACCCCATCGCGGTCATAGACCAGTTCGCCGGGCGGTGGGATGGTGGTGTCAAACCGCGCTTTTTCAACGGTGCCGACATAAATATAGGTGATGCCCCAACGCGCAATGGTGGCTTGGCGGGCAGTGGGAGAGGCTGCCCAAAAAGTGGTTAATTCGTCCAACTTGTCGGCCAAATGCAGGGTGAGGAAGGGTTGACCGATAAAAACACGGCCGTTTGTGTAGCGCGGCAGCGTGTTGCCAACCGGGTAGTGGGACAGCACCAAATCGGTTTCGTTGAGTTGGGGTGCCAGCCAGGCAACGGCCGTTAAATCGGCCTCGGGCAAAAAAAGCGGAAAGTTGGGGCGCACCAGCGGCGCATAAAGCAGCAGTGCCAGCAGTGCCATTGTGGAGGGGGTGGTGAGGATGAGCAGGACGCGGCGGAGGGTGGCGACGGCTGCGGGGGGGTGCGGGAGGCGGGGCAAAACGGCCGTTTCCAGCCCAAACGCCGCCAGCGTGGCCCAGGGAATAGTCAATCCCAACAAAAAGCGCCCGGCAAACGGCAGCGGCAGATACAGCACCAGCACATTGGCAATGGCCCAAATGGGCAGCAGTGGGTCACGCCGCGCAGCCAGCCAGTGCCACAGCCCCACCAACCCTAGCAGCCCAATCAATCCCAACCCAGCCATTAGTTGCGGCGGCGTGGGGGATGTAATCACATTGCTTAACACATGGGTTTGCTCCCAGTTGGGGTCTTGCCGCGCCCAGATGGCATAATAGGCAAACAGCGGCAGCAGCGGCAGCAGTGCCATGCTGCCCCAGCCCCACAGCCAGCGCGGCAGGCGGCGTTCTTGCACGGCCCCAGCCAGCAGATAAAGTGCCGCGACAAGCCCGGCTACGGAAATGTTGTAGGGGTAAAGCAGCCCCAGCAGCGTGCTGCAAACAGCCCCCAGCAAGCCCCAGCGTTGCCGTTTGGTTTGCTGTAATTGGTACAGGCTGGCAAAGAGCAGCGTTTCCGCCGCCAGCCCCAGGGCAAAATGGGGCGTGCCGAGCATAGGCAGCAAAACGCCCCATTCGCTTTGGCCGAGATCCGGCAGGGTTTGCAGATTGGTTTGCAGCAGCGGAGCCAGCAGCCAGCCGAGTCCACCGCCAAAGACGGCCAGCAGCCATGCCGTTTGCTGCCAGCGCGGCAGGATAATGCCTGCCCAAACCCAAAGCACCCACAATAGCAGCAGCCCAGCCAGCAGGCGGGCGACGTGGAAAAGGGTGTTGGTGGCGGTAGAGAGGTGGGGGGGAGAAACGGCCGTTAACAGCCGCCCCAGCAGCAAATAGAACAGATAAGTGAGCCGTGGGGGGATGGGTTCGGGCGAGAAATTAAAATGGAACAGCCAGTTACCCTCCGCTCCCTGACGAATGGCGGCCAGATAGACGCTATGGTCATCGGGGTTGATGAGGCTGCCCATAAACTGCTGCCCGGCCGGGGCCAGCAGCGGGGCAGCGGCGTTGGGCAACCAGGCCAGCAACAGTGCTAGCACCACCCAGAATGGCAAAATAAAACGGCGTTGACTCATCGCAGCGTATACAGCGTGTAGCTGCCCTCCCAAACGGTCACGGGGTCGAGCGCGGTGTCAATTAGCTGCTGCAAAATTGCCAAATCGCGGTCGGTAATCGGTTCAAACCCCTGCTCGTGCAAAAAGGTCAGCCCGGCATGGTTGATGAGGACGTGGGTCAGCCCACGGCGGCGCCACGCGGCGGCGATGGCGGCGGCATCTTGCCCTTGGTAATGGGTGGCGTGCAGATGAAAGTCCAGCATACTGTCGGGGTGGCAGATGACGCGGCAGCCATAGCTGCGCGGCTCCCACAAAAACAGCACTTCAGATGCGGGCGGCAGTTGGTTGATGCGTTCCAGCACCTGTTGATAGACACCCAGCCGCCGCTGGCGAAATTGGCTGGCTGTTTCTTGCCCCAGCAGCACCGGCAGCGGGTTAATTTGGGCAAATTGGGTAAGCTGGGTAAGCAGCAGCAGCGCCAGGGTGAGGCTTAGGGCGACCTGCGCCAGCCAGTGGACGTCAAGCTGGGGGCGGGTGAGGGTGCGAAGGCGGGTGAAGGCAAGGGCGGATAAAACGGCCGTTATGCCAAACATGGGCAGCAGCAGCCGCGATTGTACTAATTGCGCCGACCGCGCCATGCCCCACAGCCAAAAGAGATAGTTGATGCCAAAAAAAAAGATGAGTTGCCAAACGGCCGTTTTTTCACGCGGCTGTAGCTTGCGCCACACAACCGGCAGCAGCATTAACCCGCCTAGCACAAAAGGGCCGATGGTGGCGTCAAAATATTGGCTGCCGCTGCTGCCTAAAATGGTGGCCTCGAACGGGGCGGTTAGCAGTCGCCAGGGAGCCGTTGCCAGCAGCCCCGTGCCGGGGCGGGCATAAGACCAACTGCGCCAGGTGTCCCAATAGAGACCGCTGTTGAAGAAAAAGGGATAGACGGGGTTGCCGGTGGTGAGCCAGTTTTTGAGCAGCCAGGGGAGGGTGGTGAGGGTGGTAACGGCCGTTAATACCCCTATCTGTTGCCCCATTTGCTGCCACGGTTCGTGGCGTAGCTGCCACACCAGTGCCAGCCCAACGGCGATGGGGATGATGATAGCGGTGTATTTGACCCCGGCGGCAAAGCCGCAAAAGAGGCCAAGCAGTACCGACGTTTGGTTGTTGGGGATGGTTTGCCACTGGTAGAAGAGGTAAAAAACGGCCATAGCGTAAAAAAGCAGCGTCAAATCTACGTAGGCATCACCCAATTCTTCGAGGAAAAGGGGGATGGTGAGGAGGATAACGGCCGTTAACCACGCCGCCTCTCGCCCAAACGACTGTCGCGCCAGTGCCGCTGCCATGATTATCCCCAGCATCCCATAGCTAAAGTGGAGCAGCTGTGCGATGCCATCACCCCACAGCAATATCCCCAGCAAAAACTGCATTTCCCCAAGCTGGGGAAAGCCCAGGAAGGCTATGTCGCGCAGGTGGGCGATGCGGCCAGCGTCAGCAAAAAGCTGGGGGCCGGTTAGGTGATAGGTGAGAGCATCCCAGGCGGTTTCGGGGGTGAGTGCTAGCAGGAAGGCGATCAGCAGGCTGGCAATGGCGTAAAGGGCGAGCCAGCGTTCAAAGCGGGTGGTTGGTTTGGGGAGTTGGGGGAGGGTGTGAAAAACGGCCGTTAATTCCCGCCGCACCCCTACCGCCAGCAGCAGTACCATTCCCCACGCCACCAGCGGCTGCAGCAGCCCTACTAACCCGATGACCAGCGTCAGCAGCGACAAAACAGCCAGCCCTAATCCACCACAAAGCCCTAACCATGCCCATCCCTTCGCAATTTGCCAATCGCCAATCGCCAATCGCCAATCGCCAATCGCTTTTGCCCCCAGCGCAGTCGCCAGCCACAGCATTCCCAGCCACACCACCACGCTGCCCAACGTGCGCCCTAGCCCAACCAATAAGGGTAAATCAAATGGTTTGTGTGCCCAAAAGTAGGCGGCGATGAGGAAAAACAGCCAGAGAATGGTCAAAACGGCCGTTAATCCCCACCCCCATTCACCCTTTTTATACATTAAAATTCACCTCTTTTATACCCCTCCCTTTCTCCCGCTTTGCTATGATACCTTCACTTTGGCCAAAAATGAGCCCATTTTTGGCGAGGGATCACGCACAGGGCACTGGGGCAACCCAGTGCCTACCTCGCTGACTAAATCCGAAGAGGTTTGTATGAACTTTAGAACCCGCATGTCTGATGCAATTTTACTGCTGTTTGCGCTGCTCGCCATTGCTTACCCGGTTGCGGGCTTTGATCTGTTGCAAAAACCGGAAACCAAGGTGGCGGATTTGACCTTTGCTGGCCCGAACTTTGAGGGGGCAGAGACGCAGGGGGTCATGGCGCAGGCGGAAGGGCTGCAATTGCTGGATCCATCTATGACCAGCACGTATACATCGCCGGTCATTGAAGCACCGATTCCGTTTAACGTGCTGTTTCCCCAGTGGATTGCCGATATACCGGCCGGAACGGGGATGAGCATTGCCGTGCGGACGGGAACGGAAAACGGCCGTTGGGGCGACTGGTACCCGGTTGAAGAAAATCACGATTGGACGCGCCCTGAAGACCCTGACGTGGTGGGGACGATGATTACCGTTTCGGCGGAAGATATTGTTCATCGTTACGTGCAGTATTCCATTGGCTTTAGCCGTTATGATGGTCAGGCCACCCCGCTGCTCAAAGAGCTGCATTTTACCTTTATTGACTCCACTGCTGGACCCACAATGGAAGAAATGGTGGCTCAGCAGCAGGCGCTAGATGCCAGCCAAGCCCAAACCTTTGCGGCTGAGGGCGTTGCTCCTAACAAGTTTGCCAAACCAGCCGTTATTAGCCGTCAGGTTTGGTGTACTGATCCTGACTGCAACTACAGCGATGGGCTGGCATATGAGCCTGTTACCCACCTGATTTTGCACCACACTGTTAGCAGCAACAGCAGCAGCGATTGGCCTGCCGTTGTTCGCGCCATTTGGAAATTCCACACCTACTCTCGCGGCTGGGGCGACATCGGCTACAACTATCTAGCTGACCGCAACGGCGTGATCTACGAAGGGCATTTGGGCGGCGATGATGTGATTGGCACCCACGCTTCAGCGGCTAATCGCGGCTCGATGGCACTGTCGCTCATTGGCACCTTCACCCTGCCCGATGATTCGCCGCCCGGCATTCAGCCGCCGCAGCCGATGCTGGAAGCAGCCGCCAATTTGTTTGCCTGGAAAGCTGACCAAAAGGGCATCAATGTCTACGATGCCGGCCGACTCCCCAACATGACCTGGGGTTTGCCCAAACTTATGGGGCACCGTGACGTGTACGGTGGCACCAACACCGAATGCCCCGGTGAGCAAGCATACCGGCTGCTGCCCTGGCTGCGCGATGCCGTTGCCCAGCGGCTTGGTTATCAGTCACCTTATGTCTATATTGATGAAACAAGTAGCAACTTCAAGCGCAGCAACAACAGTTGGCATGAAGGGCCTGCTGGTTGTGGCAACAACGGCCACTCCTTCTACACCTGGTCGGTGACTGACCCCAATGCCAGCACCAACTGGGGCGAATGGACGCTGGCTGTGCCGGTGGAAGGGGTGTACGAGATTGAAGTGTATGCGCCGTACTGCACAACCGGCCGTTCCGAAACCGACGGAGCGCGGTATACGGTGACACACGCCAACGGCAGCAGCAATGTCACCATCAGCCACAATGACAAGGTGGGGCTGTGGATGTCGCTGGGTGAGTTCCCGCTGCGGGCAGATGGCTCTTCCAAACTGCGGTTAACCGACTTAACCAGCACCGACGAAGGGCGCGGGGTCTGGTTTGATGCTGTCCGGTTGCGGCTGGTGGGCGGCAGCGTGCCACAAACGCCGACCATTACGACGCAGCAGCCAACGGCCGATCTTTGGCTTACCAATCGAACGGTGGCTTTTAATTGGTTGGTGGGGAATGGGGGCGGCGTAGAGCGCACCTGGCTGCAGGTGGCAACCGACCCAGGCTTTACCAACCTAGTGTTGGATTTGAATTGGGCTGGCCTGGTGCAAACCTTTACCCAAACCTTTACGCAAGATTTTGGTGAGCTATATTGGCGTGTGGTGGTGAAGACGGCGACGACGCAGATTGTTGCCCCACCGTCTAAGTTTGCCATTGATGCGACGGGGCCAGTAACGGCCGTTCATGGCTACTACATCCTCGGTTGGAACGGCCAACAAGTTGTGGCCTGGGGCGGCCAGGATAATTTATCTGGCATTGCTACTTATAAGGTTGAATACCGGGAGGCCGGCGATGCCAGTTGGACAACCTGGTTGGCAAACACAGCCGCCACTACTGCCACCTTCACCCCGCCCAACCCCGCGCTGGTTTATGAATTCCGCAGCCAAGGCATTGACCATTTGGGTAACGCCGAACCTGCCCACGCTGCGGCCGATCTCAACACCCTACAGGCAAAACCGCTGCCTCATGCTATAATGATGCCAGTCATTATGAAATAGTTAATTGAGAATTGGGAATTGAGAATGATGAATGAATGTTCACCATTCTCAATTCTTAATTCCCGATTCCCAATTTGGTATGAGGATGGAGAAATGGCAGCGGAGGCAATCCCGGTTGATGTTTTAATTGTTGGTTCTGGGCCGTCTGGCAGTTCGACGGCTTTGCACTTGGTAAAAAGCAACCCAGAATGGGCCAAGCGTATTGTGGTGGTGGACAAGGCCGTTCATCCCCGCGAAAAGCTGTGTGGTGGCGGTGTCACCCATATTGGACAAAACATTCTTGCCAAGCTGGGCTTGCCGTTTGATCCCCCCAATTTTGAAGTCAAAGAAGTCCGCCTCGTTTACGAAAACCACAGCTACTCTTTTTATGGCAACCCCGTCTTTCGCATTGTTCGGC
>JAGQGA010000221.1 GCA_020432595.1 Anaerolineales bacterium
AAGATTTGCAAACGGGGTTTTGTCTCTAAGACACATTTATTTTATCAAATGAAATAGCTATGCGCTAACAATGAGACATCTCTCTACAAAAAAAAATGGTGGCAATGCAAACATGCATTACCACCATTTTTACTCAATCAACGAATTGACTATTGCAGATCAAGTTCGTAAATGTTGTAGAGTTCGGAGTTTTGAGTTGGGTCAACGCTGAAGTTAACCACGTTGGTGCGAGCAGCAGCCACTTTCAAACGGAGGAACAACGGAATTACAGGAACTTCTTGGGAGAAAATACGCTGTGCTTCCTTGTGGTTGTCTTCATATTCCGCTGTACCAGGTAGAGAACCTAGAGCAGAATTACAGACTGCATCGAAGTCAGCATTTGACCAACCGGCATCATTAGCTGCACCCCAGCCGCCAAAACCTTCTTCCGGTGGGCCTGTAATTTCGGAGGAAATGTACAGATTACAGGAAGGTTCTACACCAGTCAACCAGGCAAATTCACCAAGGTCGAAACGGCGACCGAAGAGCGGACCATCGGGTCCATCAGCAAACCATTCGCTGGCAGGCAAGTAGTAGAGTTCCACGTCAATACCACATTGCAGCATGTTTTCCTTGAAGATTTGGGTCAACTGCTGGCGCATTTCGTTACCAGAGGTGGTACCCAGAGTGACTTTGAAAGGCGTACCCGTTGCGGAATCTTCACGGATGCCGTCACCATCGCTATCTACATACCCAACCTCGTCGAGGAGAGCATTGGCTTGCTCAACGTCATAAGGCCATTCGGTCAACCCATCGGGATAGAGTGGGTGAACGCTGGGAATATAGGTGTGGATCACTTCCGATTTGCCGTAGAGAATGTTGTCAACCATGCTCTGGCGATCAGTACACATGGTCATAGCCTGACGAACGCGTACATCCTCAAACCAGTCGGGCCGACCAACACCATCACCATAGTCGCCGTAGGAGTTGATGCCGAAGTCAATATGCTCATAAACAGTACCAGTTTGGAAGTAGGGGGTCAACAGGCCATTGTTTTGAGCTTCGATGAGGAATGGGGATTGACCAACATCCATACCATCCTGTGTACCAATGTCACATTGACCAGAAAGCAGTTGAGCAACCATTTGGTTAGTATCGGGGATGAATTTGTAAGTTACAGAGCTGAGATAGGGTAAACCCTCGCTGGCCCGATAATAGTTTGTGTTGGGAACCAGACGGATGCTGTCACCGGCAACCCACTCTTCAACAACAAAAGCACCATCGCCCATCGGGGTACGACTAACGTCTTCTGCTTCCAACAATTCTGCAGCAGTATATTGGCTCCAAGCGTGTTCAGGGAAGGTCTGTTGCCCACCAGGAATCGCATTGGCAAAATAGGTGGCATCTTTGAAACCAGGAATACCTGTCCAACGTACACTTAAATCGCCAGTAGCCTCATAAGCAGCGGTACGGTCAACGGTGAATTTGGAGGTCGGTGTATCAGGATCAGCAATTACATTATAGGTGTAAAGATAGTCAGCAGAGGTAACAGGTTCGCCGTCAGACCAGTTACGGGCAACGATTTCAAAGTCTACAACCATTTGCTCCATCATAATAGGAGTACCATCAAAAGCGACGGTTTCGCCATCAGCATTAGTAACCTCAACACCTTCTTCAAGGGTTACAGGCTCGCCATCAGCACCCAAAACGGTATCACCAGCGTTTACTTCAACTATATTAACAACGGCATCACCATCAGCCAAGCTGGGTAGCTTAGCAACACCAACAGGTTGATAAGCATAGCTTAAGGTAGTATATTGGTCAGTCCAAATGGCGTGCATGACTGCAGATTGAGCAAGCATGGAGCCACCAAATGGATAAAGTGTAGCAGGTTCCTGTGCCATACAGACAACGAGGTCTTTAGATACAGGAGCCATTTCTGGTTCGGCTGTTACTTCAACAACAACTTCTTCGGTCTCGGTAACAACACGAGTTACCTCTACGGTCTGACCTTCTTCAACAACGGTCTCAGTGACGACGCGGGTAACTTCGACGGTTTCGGTCACAACTTGGGGTTGGCAAGCCACAAGGATGATGGCACCAACGAGGGCAAACAGTGCGGTAAGCACTAAACGTTTATTTTGAAACATTTTAGAATCTTCCTCCTCTAAAATCTTCAAGGGGTTTATAAAACATGTTTGGGGTTTCCATCTGTTAGTCACAGTAATCAGTGTTTAGCAATCAGTTTTCAGTAGGGTTCTGCATGAAGAACATCTTATGAAAGGCTGATATAGATTTACCGATTATTGCACTAGCTTTGCAAAATAGAAATTGTATTTTGCAAACCGGCGTCTTTTAGTGCAGTAACACCACCTCCTTTAAATACTGAATAACTCAGAAAACAAGAAACACAACCGGATGTATTTGAAGCCTTGTATTTTGCTGTGTTAACAGTTGGTTGTGTTTTAATTTGATTTATTCTTTTGTGTTTCTACAGGTAACAATCATCTTGCTTTTTGAGTTTTAAATGATTGTTGTATCTTCTCAACAGGCTTTTATTATAAATGGTGTGACAGATAATGTCAAACAAGGGTCAAACTAGGGACAAAGAAGGACAAAGTGGGGATGTTGTAACGTATAGCACACATTTAAAGGTCTCCGGCGCGGGCTTGCTGTAAAAAGGGTTCATAGGGTGTTGTGTCGTAGCCAGCTTGGCGAAGATAGAAGTAGTCCTGGGTTATTTTGGCCTGTTGCTCACGGTTAAAGTCGCAATATTTTTTGCCGTGAGAACAGGCGGCTGCCAGGCCGCTGCCGCCACCATAGTTATAGCAATCGCGTTTGGTTTTAATGAGCATGTAGATGGCTTCGCCCAAATAGCGGGTGCCGATTTGCTCATATTGGTAGACGTGGGTGAGTTCGTGGACAACAATGGGGAGATTCTGGCGGGTGTGGCTATATCCTTGACTGTCGCTGTTTAGGGGAAGGTTGATGGTGTGCCAGGTGGCGAAGGCGAGGTTGCCGTTTAGCTTGAAGATGAGGTTGAAGAGGCCACCTTCGGCAACGCGAATTTCGCCGTAGCGCAAGGCGTGGGAGCCAAGGACGCTGGACATCATGGCGATTTCAGCACCGGTGAGAGGGGTGGTTTTGGTGATGAGATGCATGAAGAATTGGGCAATTTCGGGACCGCCAATGAGGTCGAAGAGGTTGGCAAGGAGTTGGTGGAGCCAATCAATGAAGTGGCCGACTTTGTGCTGTATGTAAGGGGATAAACGGCCGTTCCCCCCTCCCACACTCCTAACATTCACCAAGTCCGGCAAAAAGAAAACCACACCCTTCACTCCACGCCACAACGTCGCCAGCAGACGCGCCAAGCGCACGGGAAAATCACGCACCAGATTGATCGGCCAAAGAAACAAATCACGCAGCCGTTCGGCCAGCCAAGCAAAGATCGCCTGAAACAATAAGAACATATAACCACCCAACAAAACCATAGCGGCAAGTAGCAAGTGGCAAGTGGCAAGTGGCAAGTCATATTTGCTGACAAAATCTGCTACCTGCAACTTGTAACCCGCATTATTCAGGCAAAACTATAGCGTTAGAGGGGGTTGAGGTCAACTGTGGTAGCCTGTAAAATAGCGGCCACGGGTGGGGCTTGGAGGAAGCGTTTTTTGACCTGGGGGTCTTGCAGCGGCTCGGCAGTTTGGCGCAGAAATTCGGCGGCGATGCTGCGGTGGATGTTGGCGATTTCGGGGTTGTCTACCATGCGGCTCATGGCGGCGTGGAGCTGCCAGAGGATGCCGCGATCAACGGCCGTTTGTGCCCAAATCAGTGCCCGTTCGAGAGAAGAAACGGCCGTTTGCCGCTCCCCACACGCAAACAACAATTCCCCCTCAGCAAAAGCAGCTAGAGCACAAAAGCGAGCCGCCTGCAACGCCTCTGCCAACTGCTTCAACATCGCCACATACCGCTTCGCCAGTTCGGGCTGGCTGGTGGCAAAAAGACATGACTGCGCTAATTGATACAGCGACAGCACCTCTTGTTCACGAGCCTGTAAGGTCTGCGCCTCCTCCAATGAACGCCCCAGATAAACCATCCCCGCGTCAATCTGACCCAACTGCACCAACACAAAACCTAAATTGCGGTAAATTTGGGGCAAGAAAATATGAATCTGTTGCTCCTGCGCCAGAACAAGTGCCCGTTCATGAAACTCAAGTGCCGTCTCCAGGTCATATAATCCCTGGTAACACTCACCTAAATCGCTCAAAACCTGGGTGATGCGCCAGCGATCATCAAGCGAACGGAACAGGTGGAGTGCTTCTTGCAGTGCCGTCACCGCCCGCTGGTATTCGCCGCGCATCAAATGGGTACGAGCAATGCTGACCAAAATCCGTCCCTGTTCCCGCGCCTCTCCCATGGTGCGGAATGTCGCCAACGCCTGGGTCAAATAGCTCAATGCTTGTTCGGTGTTGCCCTGCTGCCGTAGAGCAATCGCCACGCCCCGACGTGCCCACGCCGTCACCAGCACGCTGCTCGCCAGCTTGCTTTCTTCCAGTGCCTGTTGACATAATTCGAGAGAACGGCCGTAATCCCCTAAAAAATTTGCCATCTCACTCAACCGCACTCGCACCCGCGCCGCCTGATCTGGCTCATTACACAGCGCTAACGCTGCTTCATAATCCTGTTCTGCCTGGTTAAATTCGCACAGCAGCCAATGACTTTCGCCACGATACTCTAGCAGCCGCGCTCGAAAAAGCGACGAAGTCTCAGGAAAGGCATAGGCTTCGGAATAAAGCGTAATGGCACGACGGTGTTCATGCAGCTTGGAAGCCTGCCGCGCTTCGCGGTAAAGTGCCATCGCCGCTTTGGAAATGGTGAGAGTATCGAAGAAGCCGGATGCAGTTGGTTGAGCCATAAAAATATGATACGCCAAACGACAGGCCAAACCATTAAGAGAGCGTGAAAGGGGAAAGAGATTAGAGATTGGAGATTGGGAATCTGATCAATCTCCAATCTCCAATCTCCAATTCCTCAATGCAGCAATGATTTTGCGGTTGGTGAGCGCAAAAGCGTAGTTGTCTAAATCGGCCAACGTCACCCAGGCGTGGTTTGCCACGCTTAAATGCTGCGGCACGCCCGCCACATGGGTGGCATGAAAGGCGTGGACGGTGATGCGAAAATGGGTAAAGGCGTGTTTAATGCTTACCAGAAAGCTGTCTACGCGAATGGTGAGTGCCAACTCTTCCTCAATCTCACGCACCAACGTTTGCGGCAGCGTTTCCCCTGGCTCCTGCTTGCCACCGGGGAATTCCCACAGACCACCCAGCAACCCTTCTAACGGCCGTTGTGCAATCAAAAAACGGCCGTTTTCCCCCCGCTCCTCCGTTTGCCAAATGATACCCGCCGCCACATCATAGTGGGGCGTGTTTTTACGCGGTGGGCGCACCGGGCGCTCTAGCTGCGTCCCGCGCTGCCGTGCCAGGCACAGGCTTTGCAGCGGGCAAAGCAGGCACAATGGTCTGGCTGGCGCACACACCTGCTGCCCCAATTCCATTAGCGCCTGGTTAAAATCACCCGGCCGTTTGGTAGGCACAACCTCGGTGGCAAGCTGCCACAGCCGCTTTTTAGCAGCCGTAGTCGTCACATCCTCGTCAAGATCGGTCAGCCGACTGAAAACGCGGATAACATTGCCATCGAGAATGGGGGCTGGCTCATCAAAGGCAATGGAGGAGATGGCTCCAGCGGTGTAGCGTCCAATCCCTTTGAGGGATTGGAGGTCGGCGGCGGTGGGGGGTAAACGGCCGTTAAACCGCTCCAGCACCATCTTTGCCGCCGCGTGCAAATTTCGCGCCCGGCTGTAATAACCCAACCCTTCCCACAGCTTTAGCACCTCATCCAGCGATGCCTCTGCCAGCGTCTCCACTGTGGGAAACCGCACCAGCCAACGCTCATAATAAGGAATGACCGTCGCCACCTGCGTCTGCTGCAGCATAATCTCCGACACCCAAATGTGGTATGGGTCTTTGGTCTCCCGCCACGGCAACGACTCATGCCCAGCATCCCACCAGGCCAACAACAAAGGGGCAATCTCTCGCAGATCATTCATGACCCCATTGTAACCCCAGCTTGACACTGCCCCAACTTTTCCCATAATGCTTCCAAAAAAGGAGATGTTAATGACCCCAATAGAAATGCTCATAGATTTGATGGAATTCAACGCCAACTGGATTAAAAACGAGGTGGCCGACATGCCCACTGAACTACTTTACTGGACGCCTGACCCTGCCGCAAACAGCATCAACGTCACCATCTGGCACGTGGCACGCATGTTGGATGTGTTTTTGGTACGGTTTTTGCAGGGGCAAACCCAGGAAGATGAATTGTGGTTTCGGGACGGCTGGGACAAACAAGTGAATTATGATTCACGCGGGCTAGGGATCGCCGGGTTTGGCTCCGTAATCGGCTACACGGCTGAAGAAGTTGCGGCCATCCCCCAGTTTGAACGTGCCCTGCTGTTTGACTACTTCGATCAAACCCACCAGGCCATCTATGATTATTTGCGCGGTCTGCCAGAAGGTGGCTTGGATGAACTACGACAGTGGGGCAAAAATGAGCAGCCGGTCTATGCTTGGGTGCGCCACGTTTTCCAGGACAGCGTGCGCCACTGCGGTGAAATTCTAACGCTACAGGCGATGCGGGAAAGGCAACAACAAGCGTAGCCCTGCCTATTTGGCAAAGTCATCACGTGATGCGTGGTGCGTCAAAACATAACGCACCACGCATCACGCACTAAACTATTTGGCTATGGCTTGTCAATAAACAGCCCATCCATCACTTCCCCGGCAAATCCGTTTACTGAACCATCCCAATAGAGGGAGAAGGTGCAGCTTGTAGTGCTGCCAGAGACAAAGGAGGCGCAGCGGAAGATGTCGGCACCATCACCGCTGGCACCCGACACCGAAAAGGTACCAAGAGCGGAAAGATAGAGGTCGCCATTGGCATCTGCCCAACTGCCGGTCACATCTTCGCTGTTGCTATCGGCCAGGCCAACGTTGGAGCCGTCAAAGTAGTAGCTCCAACTGCCGGCCGTTGTATCTCCCAATGAGGAAGGTGTAAAGGCAATCACGTCTTCATCTGCCAACCCAGTCAACCCAGTGACGCTGGGATTACCGGTGGTGCTGATGAGCAAACGGCCGTTTCCATCCACCCCCATTGCATCAATATTCTCCGCCGTTGTCGTCAACCCCACATCCGATCCGTCGAAATACATCGTAAACGTACCCGACGTGTTGCTGCCCAGCGTCCCCACAAAGCGCACAATGTCACTTCTGGCAACCGTCCCAAGCCCGGTAATGCTAGGATCACCCACAAAGCTCAACAGCAAGCTGCCGTCACTCATCAAATAGAACGCATCTACATCCGCTGCGCTGGTCGTCAACCCCACATCCGAGCCATCAAAGAAGAGCGACCATACGCCCGTTGTCTGGTTCCGCACAATAATATCTTCGTCATTATACGCCAGCCCATTGGCATTGCCGTTTGTCGTCGAGCTAACATAAATCAACTCGTCACCACCAGGAACAGGTGTATTGGTTGGCGTGGGCGGAACAGGGGTGTTCGTCGGCGTAGGTGGCACAGGTGTATTGGTTGGTGTGGGCGGAACGGGGGTATTGGTCGCTGTAGGGCCAGCGCCTTCGGTACACACTTCCAAGCTCCAACCGTTCAGGCTGCCGCCATCGAGGTTAGCATTGTCGTCAACCCGCAGCGTCCAGGTGCCAGCACTGTTTTGCCCGTCAAAGGCTGATAGCGAGCTGCTGGGCTGGTAGGTGCCACCACCTACCGGTGGACACGGCCAACTTCCGGGTGCAGCTTCGTCGTCCAGGCTGAGGCTAAAGTTGTCTTCGCTGGAACAGGATTGGGCCATGATTTGAACGGCCGTTCCCTGCGGACTCGTCAAATTAAAGTCCAAATCATTAATCCAGGTGTGCGTCCCGTTCAACCCCAACACATTGATGTCAGTAATCGTACCGCCAGTTGGCACAGTCACCACCGAACTCACGCTAGGGGTACCGCTAGTGGAAATCGTTTTTGGCACATCGCTGCTCGCATACGTCGTACAACTGCTTGGCCCAGGCGTATTAGTCGGCGGCGGCGTATTAGTCGCAGTTGCCGTA
>JAGQGA010000222.1 GCA_020432595.1 Anaerolineales bacterium
CTCATCTTCGACACGGTTTTTTGCACCAAATGACAATCGGCCTTTCGTGTTTGCTTTATCATACTAATGACAGTGATTAGACAGTAGGTGAAGGGCAAATTAAGCGTATGCAATCGCACTAGGGGAAAGGGCGTATGCAATACGCCCCTACCTTTGGTAAACTTGCCGCGCATGTTCACGCGACGACACGGATACACCCTTTTCCTTTTGCTGCTGGCCGCCGCCGCCCTGTTGGGGCTGGGAGCTAGCCGCAGCCGCACCGCCTATGAAACGCGGGGCATGCCCGCCGGGCTGCCCCAACCCATCGCCTACGGCGGTGCCACGCTGGGTCTCAACGTCTATTTGCAGCAGTACGACGATGCCGAACTAGAGCAGCAGCTTGCCGCCATCGCTGCCGCCGGGTTTACGGCCATCAAGCAGCCGTTTTATTACCAGGAGCCGTTTGATTGGGCGGAGAGTGACCGGGTGATAACGGCCGTTTCCCGCCACCCCACCCTCACCCTCATCCCCCTGCTCGACGGCAACCCCGCCAACCAATTCGCCCCCCCCGCCGACCCCAACCAGTTTGCTGCCTGGGCCGCCGCCTTTGCCAGCCGCTACCAGCTTCAGTTCTACATCATTTGGGACGAACCCAACCTGACCGACCATTGGGGCAAGCTGCCGCCCAACGCCAACGAATACGCCGCCCTGCTTGCCACCACCGCCGCCGCCGTTCGCACCGCCGACAGCCGCACCGTCATCGTGGCCGCGCCGCTGGCCCCCACCGTCGAAACTGGCCCCGCCAACATTGCCGACTGGCTCTACTTGCAGCAGCTATACGAAGCAGGCGCAGCCGAAGCGTTTGACATCATCGCCGCCAAACCGTATGGCTTCGACCACCCGCCCGACGACCGCACCGTTAATAACGAAAGGCTCAACTTTAGCCGCGTTATTTTGCTGCGCGAGGTGGCCGAACGGCACGGCGACGGCCACAAGGCGATTTGGGCGGGCAACTGGGGGTGGAACAGCCTGCCGGCCGACTGGCAGGGCAGCCCCTCGGTGTGGGAAGAAACCACCACCGCGCAGCAGCGGGAATGGACGGTGGCCGCCTTCCAGCGGGCGCAGCAGGAATGGCCGTGGCTAGGAACCATGTTTTTAGAAAATTGGCAGCCCGCCGCCCCCGCCAACGACCCGCGCTGGGGGTTTAGCCTGTTTGCACCGGGCAGCAATACCCCCAAGCCACTGCTGGAGGATTTACGCCCGCTGCTGCAACCCGTCGCCGTCGCCCAACCCGGCTTCCACCTCGCCCAGCCCGACGGCGTGGGGCAGCAATTTGAGGGCGGCTGGCGCTTTTCGCCTGAATTTGGCGCCGACATCAGCGACTCTGGCGACCGCGCCAGCTTCACCTTTTGGGGAACCGACATCGGGCTGCGCGTCCGCCGCGCCGACTTCCGCGCTCGGCTGTATGTGACCGTAGACGGCCAGCCCGCCAACGCCCTCCCCCGCGACGAAAACGGGACGATGCTCATTCTCACCTCGCCCAGCCAAGCGGACGACTACGTGACGACGGAACTGGTGGCCCGCAACCTGCCCCTCGGTGTCCACACGGTGGAAATTGTGGCTTCACGCGGCTGGGATCAATGGGCATTGAATGGTTGGAGCGTAGGCTACCGGCCACCAAACCCCTGGCTCTGGCAGCTTTGGCTGGGAGTAACGGCCGTTTTCGCCCTCCTCCTCGCCCTCCACAACGGCCGTTTAGCCAACTGGGGACCCATCGGCCGCGCCATCCGGCAGGCGTATGAGCGGTTGGCAGCATGGGCGCAGTGGGGATTAACGGCCGTTGCCGCCCTCATTGTCGCCGTCATGGGGTGGCTCACCTGGGGTACTCACGGCAGCGGCCTCTATCGCCGCCTCGGTGACGTGGGGCAAATCGCCCTCACCGCCGCCACCGCCGCCCTCTTCTACGTCACCCCCAACTTCATCCTCTTCACCCTCGCCCTCATCCTCCTCTTCCTGCTCATCTACCTCCGGCCGGCCTGGGGACTCGCCCTCATCGCCCTCTGCTTTCCTTTTTATATCAACGACACCCTCAAGCCGATTTTTGTTTACCGCTTCTCGCCTGTAGAGATTTTTACTATCGTTACTTTTCTAGCAGTAATCGGCCATCAGTTATGTCGTTTCACGACCGCTTCGCGTACAGTAATCAGTAACCAGTTATCAGTAACCAGTCGTCAAGCATTCACTGATCACCGATTGCTGATTACTGATTACTGTTTACTCCTCTTCCTCACAGTCGCCACCCTCTCCCTCCCCTTCACCGAACGGCTGAACGTGGCGAGCAACGAGTGGCGGGTGGTCATCATGGAGCCAGCCCTGTTTTATGTGATGCTGCGGCTGCTGCGCCCCACACAGCGCGAAATGTGGGTCATTTTGGATGCGTTTGTGCTGGGGGCGGTTGCGGTAGCGCTAATTGGGCTGGGACAGTACGTCACCGGCTACAACCTTATCACCGCCGAGGGAGGGCTGCTGCGGCTGCGAGCGCACTATGGCTCCCCCAACAACGTCGCCCTCTACTTTGGCCGGGTCATCCCGCTGCTGGCGGCAATGGTGCTGCTGGGGAAAGAAAACGGCCGTCGGCGTTGGGGCTATGCCGCCGCCGCCGTTCCCATCGGCCTGGCTATGCTGCTTACCTTTAGCAAGGGCGGGCTGCTGCTGGGGGTTCCAGCCGGGCTGCTGGTTGTGTTTTGGCAATGGCAGCGGCAGGCGGGGCGGCGCACCTGGCCGTGGCTGCTGGCGGCGGCGATTGTGGGTGCGGCGGGTTTGCTGGGGGTGCAGCAAATTCCTCAGTTGGCGGAACGGTTCAATGTGGGCAGCGCAACGGCCGTTTTTCGCCTCAACCTGTGGCAAGCCAGCCTGGAAATGGTGCGCCAGCACCCCTGGTTTGGCGTTGGCCTCGACAACTTCCTCTACGCCTATCGCGGTCGCTACATTCTCGATGCCGCCTGGCAGGAACCCAACCTCAACCATCCGCACAACATCATCCTCGATTTTGCCACGCGACTGGGGCTGCTGGGGCTGTTGGCTGGCACGTCCCTCTTTGCATCATTCATCTACACCCTGCGCCGCGCCTGCCCTGATGCCGCCTGGCGGCCGGTTGTGGTGGGTATGTGGGGCAGCCTGGCTGCCATTCTGACCCACGGATTGGTTGACCACAGCTTTTTTTTGGTTGATTTGGCGTTTGTGTTTTACTTGCTGCTGGGAACGGCCATTTGGCTCACGCATCTTCCCCCTGAGAATTAAACCCGCTCACCAAATTGCCGTAACTTACCCCAGTGCCGGGTGTTTTTTTATACGATCCGGCTAGACAAGACAAAGACGGGTATTTGTGAAATTCTTGACAATCAACCGGGACAGTCTAAAATTGCCCGCTGGTTGCAGCACACGCATAAAAAATTTTTGAAGGAGTGGTTTCTCAATGAGTGAAAAGAAAACAACGTTGGAACGTGTTTCAGCAATTATTGTTGATTTATTAGGTGTCGAAGAAGAGCAAATTGTCGCAAAGGCACGTTTTCGGGAAGATTTGGAAGCTGATTCGCTTGATCTAGTTGAACTTATTATGGCTTTTGAGGAAGAATTTGATGGTGAGATTTCCGACGAGGACGCGCAAACCATTACAACTGTTGACGAGGCCGTCAAATACATTGAAGAACATATGACCGTTTAGGCCATTTGGTGCTTAGTTATTGGTTATTGCTCGATAACCAATAACTAATACCTTTCCCTATTTGCCATCCAAACGGCAGCGGCCAACAGTAAATGACCTACGCCGTTGAGCCAAACACCAATTCCTACCCCAATTTGAACCCCTACCGCATTTTCCACCAGCGGGCGCACTTGAAAATAGAACCAGGTGGGTAGTAGTGCGCCAATTAGACCCAACACAACAAGCAACGGCCAATGAGACAGTTGGCGCGGCCAAACGGCCGTTAATCCCGCCAACACCCCCACGCTGGCAATCAACAGCAACCGCAGCAGCCACTCGCTCGGTGGCTCATCCAAAATGGCGGCAATGGCCGGAAACGACTGCAGGCTGACGGCCAACGCCAGTCCCCGCCACGCCCACGTCTGCCAACGGCCGTTTTGCCAGCCCACACTCAACAACGCCAGCGACCAGCCTAAGGTAATGGGCGGTAGATAAAACCAGTTTCGCGCCCCCCCCACCCCCCTAAACTTAATTCAATACCCCAGTTCAAACCCCAAAAAGCTCAGCCCTACCGCCGGCCCCGGCAGCCAGACGGAAAGATAGCCGATAAAAACGGCCGTTAATCCCACAAAGGTTACTGTTCGCCACATAAGCAAGTGGACAGTAAACAGTTATCAGTTATCAGTTGAGTTCACTGATTACCGATTACCGATTACCGATTACTGATTACCGAAATCTCCTCATCCTCACGCTGCTGCTGGGTAAAAAATGCCGTCAACTGGTCGCTGCGCCGCTGCCGCAGAGCCAGCAGCGCAACGGCGTTAATGTCGGCCACCTCAGCCACTTCCCGCCCATCGGCGGCGGCGTGCGCCCGCGCCGCCTCAAACAGCGTCATCTCCGCCCGGTTAGAGGCAATGCTAAGCTGCTGAATTAGCCCCAGCCCATGCTGCCGCGCCGCCTCGGCCAGCGTCACTTGGGGCAATCGCTGCCGCGCCGCCTGAATTTCTGCTGCCAGTGCCAGCGTCTGTTCGGCATAGGCCGCCGCCAACGCCTCTGGTTCCTGCCGATACAGGGCGGCGTGTTCATACGCCTGAAAACGGAGCGCAGGGTCGGTTAGCCCCGGCACCAATGCCCGCAGCCCAAAGCGATCCATTAACTGGGGGCGAAGCTGCCCTTCGGCCGGGTTCATGGAGCCGATGAGGGTGAAGCGGGAGGCGTAGCGCAATTTAAGCGCCCCGCGCCAGACGGTGTAATGCCCCTGCGCCGCCGCATCCAAAATGGCATCGGTGACAGTGCCTTCCAGCAGGTTGACCTCATCAATGTACAAAATGTGGCCGTTGGCGTGACCCAAAATGCCGCGCTCCAGCCGCAGTCGCTGCTGCTCTAACGCCAGCCGCTCGTTAATGCCACCCACCACATCTTCCAGCCGGGCGTTGAGCGGCAGCTCAAACATCCGCACGTTGTCGAGCGTGGTGAGGGGTTCGCCATACCCCACCTTTTGGGCGCACTCGGGACACAGGGCATCCATGCCGCCTGCTTCAAGCATGGCTTCGGTGCAGCCGTAGGCGCACAGACTGCGTGTTACTTGGGGCAACAGATCAACGAGGCCACGAACGGCCGTTGTTTTTCCCGTCCCTCGTGGCCCCACCAGCAACACGCCTCCCACATTGGGGTTAATGAGTGCCAACAGCAGTGCCAGCTTCATTTCTTGCTGTCCAACAATAGCTAAAAAAGGAAATGGCTCATCATCGGCCGAAACAAAATCGGTGGTGGAAGAAACGGCCGTTGTTTGCGCCGACCGCTGTTGCAACAGGTCAAGCAGTTGGGAACGGGGCTGGCTCATGTTTTGTCGTGGTGGCTTTGCTGCAAGCGAAAGGCGCGGCGCTCTTCGGCACGAGCAAAACGGAGCTTTTGCGCTTCGGTTTCACACAACAATGACGGTACGGGGGTTGGCCGGCCGTCATCGCCCAGCGCCACATAAACAAAGTAAGCAGTATTGGTGTGGGTCACTTCTCCCTTAATCACATTTTCCGCCCGCACCGCCACCCGCGTTTCCAGCGAGGTGCGCCCCACCCACGATACTTCGGCCTCAACCGTCAGCAGTTGGCCGATGTGGACAGGGTTATGAAAGTGCATGGAATCTACGGTAACGGTGACAACATGGCGGCGGGCATGTTTGGAGGCAGCCATGCCACCTGCTTCATCACACAGCTTCATGATGACACCACCGTGGACATTACCCAAAAAGTTGGCATGTTCTTGCCCCATCACCAACGTCAGCGTTACCCGCGACTCCTCTGGTCTCTTTCCTTCCATCTATCACTCCATATCAGGGCGGGTGTCGGAAATATAGATAAACCGCTCTGGGTAGGCTTCAAATAAATCAATGAGGCTGTAAGGTAATGAAGGGAGCATGGGAGCTAGTGGTACACTAGCGGGGATTTGCGGGCGTAACGGCCGTTTCGGTGGCTTACGACGGGGTTGTTCAGCACCAACCGTGCGCTGCCGCAGCAGCCGCCGATCATTGCTCAAAAAACCGACATATCTCCCCATCGGATCAAACAAATCACGCCCTACCACAAATCCCAACCATTCACCATCCACATTAAACAAGTGGCCTTGCTCATAAATTGCCACCCATTCCCCATCGCTCCGATAAATCGGCTGCATACATTACTCCTATACCCTACAGAAAAAGGGGCGGCACAGACTATTGCCTATGCCGCCTGATTAACTATCTGCGGGCATTATAATGTTGGTTAGGGGAGTTGGCAAACAGAGATCAGGGGATAAGCTACTCAAATGCCGCGCACCGCAGACGGTGCAAGGTGCTTATGCTTGGGCAGAAAAATGACCCAATTCCTGTAAAATATAATGGGTTGTCGGCGAAATGGGTTTGTTATTCACGGTCATCAAATTTTCTATTTCTGCCAGTGTTACCATGACATTTGATCGCCCCGTTGAAAACCACTTGAGCGTATTGTTTAGCTGTTGGGCATCAAGTGCTAACTGCGGGAATAACGAAACTTCAAACACAACAAACTGATACTCCTTCATTCGCTTTTCTCGCCGTGAATATTGGCGCATTTCAAGCTGGAGCATCTCACGCCCGATCTGGCAATCTTTCGCAACGCCCAGCCCGGTTTCTTCTTCTAGCTCTCGGCCAATCGTTCGCAGAAAGCTATTATCATCCCCTTTGCCATTGTCCATTTTGCCGCCAATCAAATTGTACATGCGCCAATTTTCGTTCCATTGCAGCAAATAACGGCGGTTTGCTCCCGCTCCCAAAGCAATCAACGCGAACGCACTACGCTGTTTGACTGCACCTGCCCATTGTTGATGGGCAACGGAATCAAACCGGTTGGAGAAATAGAGCGGAGATTGGGAAGTCAACATAGCTACAAATACATTCCTTCTTTTCTTTGTCACCAAGTACCTCTATTTTGGAATGGATAACAGACAAAATCAGTAGTACTTTGGTGCAAACGAGGGTTATGTCGAGGCTAAATCATTGCCAATAGTACTAATTCGCCAACGGCCGTTTATCCTCCCTCAGCTAACAACCCCTCATAAATGCCCATAAGCTGCCGCGCCGACTGCTCCCAACGAAAGTGCCGCGCCTGCCGAAAACCAGCCCCAACCAGCTTGGTACGCCGCTGCCCGTCCCCCAGCAAATTTAGCATCGCCGCCGTCCACCCCGCTTCGTCATAGGGCGACAGCAACACCGTCGCCTGCCCTGCCACCTCCGGCAGGCAAGAGGCATCCGAACTAATGATTGGCACGCCACACTGCATGGCTTCCAGCAGCGGCAGCCCAAACCCTTCATACAGGCTGGGAAAAACAAACAGAGCCGCACCGCTGTAAAGCGCGGGTAAATCGTCGTCATCGGCAAAACCAACAAAACGCACCCGCTCCTCCAGCCCTTGCCGCGCTATTTCGTCCATCATCTCATCCATCAGCCACCCCTTGCCCCCGGCAATCACTAAGTTATGGGGCCATTGAGCGGCCACCGGCTGGAAGGCGCGAATAAGCATCTGGTAATTTTTGCGCGGCTGCACGGTACCAACGGCAAAGATGTAGGGTTGAGTGCCGAGGCGGTATTTGTGGCGAACGGCCGTTAACACCCCTTCCTCCCCCACCGGCTGAAACCGCTCATGCACCCCGCTGTACAACACCGACACCTTCCCCTGCGGCACTCCCCACAGCGACACCAAATCTGCCCGCGTCGCCTCCGAATCCGCCAAAATGTGGGTTGCCCGCCCCACCGACCATGGCACCACGCTGTTCAAATAGCGCACCAACGGCTCCGGGTATACCTCCGGGTAATGAGCAAACGACAAATCATGCACCGTCAGCAGCGTCGGAATTCTCCCCGCCACTGGCGGCAGCACAAAATCCGGCGAATGAAAAAGATCAAGCCGCCCCAGCACCCACTGCACCGGCAGCGGC
>JAGQGA010000223.1 GCA_020432595.1 Anaerolineales bacterium
CAGCGACGATGAGCTGGTGGTGGCAACGGATGGGGGGCGGGCAACGAGACTGCCGCTGGCAACTGTTGGGATACGTGGGATGCAGGTGTTGAATTGTGGTATGGGAACAGAACGGGTGCAAACGGCCGTTCTGTCCCACCCCGACCAGGAACTCACCCTGATTACCGCCGATGGCTATGGCCGCAAGCTGTTGGCTGGCTGGGTGCCACCGCTGGAAAAGCCCAACCAAAAGGGCAAATCACTCATTGCCCGGCGCAGCCCGCTGGTGGCAATGCAGCAGGGGAGCGAGTCGTTTTGGCTGCTGACGAATCGGCGGTTGGTATGGGGGGAAAACGGCCGTTTGTCCCCCGATGAAAGCAGCAAAACCCAGCCCCTATTCAAACTGGAAACAGACGAACACATCATCGGGTTGCTGCCGTAACAGCCAAAGTACAAAAAAGACATCTGCCCTGTTGCCAAAGCAGATGTCTCCTACAAAAGTAAGCGTAATGGGTTTTAGATGAAAATGATCTGTGCGCCGTTGCTCATTTCCATAAAATCAGTCGCGCCAACAACCGCTTCAACGCCCTCATAGATGTCTTCTTCATTCATCATGTGCATGTCGTGGAACATATCCACCGACATTTTACAGGCGTACATCTTGCCACCCGAATCGTGGATGATTTCGAGAAATTCGCCAACTTCGGGGAAGTCGAGTTTGGCGATTTCGTGCTTCATAACGGCCGTTGCCACATTGGTCATCCCTGGTAAGCCACCAATCGCGTTAGGAATGGGCATACTGGGGTTGCCGATGGGCACAAATTTGAGGTGGTTCATCTTCCGCTTGTTAATGATGTCCAGCCCCCAAAAAGTAAAGAATATCGTCACATCAATGCCTTCCATCAAGGCCGCATTGGCTAATACCAAACCCGGATAAGCCATATCCAGCGTGCCTTTGGAGCAGATAATACACAGCTTGCGATCTTCGTTTTGGTCAAACATGACAGACTCCAGAAGAATTTAAGTCAATGTTCGCTCATAACTTAGCGATTTTGGAGATTAGAGATTGGAGACTAAAAATCTCTAATCTCCAATCTCTAATCTCCTGCCAAGCCATGAAACTCTTTACGAACGACTACTTAATTCTTAATTCATAATTTTTTAAATACACCCGCTTGGTTTCTTTAACCCGGCAACATAAGCCACTTTTTTGGCGGGGCCTTTAGGGAACAGTTGGTACAGTTCCTTCGTGGGCACGCCAGCCTGTTGGGTGATACGGCGCATGGTGGGGGCATCCCCTTGGGATTGGTAGTCGCTGCGGCAAAATTCAATGACTTGCCAGTGACGTTCCGTTAAGTCTATGCCAATTTCGTCGGCGAGTGCTTCCGCAACGGTCTTGTCCCATTGGGTTGGGTTGCTCATGAAGCCTTGTTCATCAAAGTCTACAGTTTTGCCTGCAATTTCTCTCGTGGTCATTTTAATCCTCTCTCAGTTTATGCATTGGGCAACGGTTTACCCAATGCGATGGTTAGTTTTCAGAAACAGTTTTGAGAACGTTTAAGGTTTTGGAAAGGCCGCGCTTCACGGCCGGGTCGTTGAGTTGGCGAAGAATGCCCATGAGGGAAACATTTTCTACGGGTTCTTCTTGCAGGGAAACGGCCGTTCTCTGCATCATTGTCATAATCTCCGGCTGCGTCATCTCCTTCACCGTTCGCAAAATCAGCACAACATTTTCGCCCAATTGGCGCACATCCTCCTCCGTAAAGGAAGTCACAATCTCATCCATAATCCCCATGCCACCGCGCATAAAAGAAAAATACCCTTTGCGCTCCATCTCATCCAAACGACCCATCAAGGTCAGAAACGCCTCTTGGGTTAGGGGATTAACATCCTGCCACATCAGCCCAAAGCTTTCAAATTGATCCAGCATTTGCTCCAAGTTGCGCGTATTACGCATCAGCCGTTTGAGCAAACGCAAGCCGTCTTCAAGCTGCACATATTGGTCAACTTCATCTAGCTGCTGCACCGTCAGCCGATACATCTCGCTGGCGACAGGGGTCAAATCATTCTTCAACTCATCCCATTCCTGGCGGCGACGCTGCTGCTGCCGCGCTTCCTCAGCCAAAAAAGCCATCTGCTCGGTCAGCGCATCCACTTTGCGGTTCAGCTCTAACAATTCCTGGTTCATATCACACCTTTTTACCGGTTACTGTTTACCGACCTAGCTCCATTTACCAGCCATCGTCATCTGCGAAGTAATCGGCATCTCCTTGCCTTTTAGCAGAATGTTCCAATACATCCAGCGAAACATCATTTTGCCCCAATGGTTCATCTCTGATTCTTGCAGCAGAGAGAAGGGGCCGATGCCGGGCAGGGGAAACTTGCCGGGCAGGGGTTCCACATCATAGTTGAAGTCAATCAAAATGCCCTTGCCAAAACCAGATTCGATGAAGCAGTTGGCATGGCCGTCAAATTGCGCTGTCATCTCTTGCCCTTCAATGTAGCGCAGGAAATTTTCGACAAAAACTTCGGCCGCAAAGTGTGCCACCGAGCCAGCTTTGGATGTGGGCAGATTGGCCGCATCACCCAGGGCAAAGATATTGTCATATTGGTTGGAGAGGAAGGTGTGTTTATCCACAGGCACATGGTTCAGTTCGTCACCTAAACCAGAACGGCCGATAACCTCCGCTCCCATATTCACTGGCACAGCCACCAATAAATCATACGGGATTTCCTGTTCGTCATAAGAGACAAGCAGCTTGCTCTCGCTGTCCACATGCTCAGGATAAAACTCGGGGATGATTTGGATATTTTTCTCCTCAAGAATGTTGCCTAACAGGTTGGCTGCACGCGGTTTGGTAAAAGCCCCTGGCAGTGGCGTGGCTAAGACAAGCTCTACCTTGTCGCGCATGTGGCGATTGTGGAAATACCAGTCGGCCAGGAAAATGAATTCCAGTGGCGCGACAGGACATTTATAGGGGGTTTCCATGACGCTGACGACTAAACGGCCGCCTTGCCAGGTACGCAGCTTTTTCGCCAACGCAATGGCTCCTTCATAGGTATAAAAGTCATGTTTGGTGTCGCGCCAGCCGTCGTCAGTGAGGCCGGGAGTCTCTTCGGGGCGAGGGTGGGTACCCGTGGCGATGAGGAGATAGTCGTAGGTGAGCATACGACCGTCTTTGACTAACCGCACTCGATTGTGTTCCGGCTCAATCAGCTCAATTTCCGACACAATCATCTCCACCCCGGCTGGAATGTAATCCCGCTTAGGCTTCACCACATCATTTTCACCATAAATGCCAAAGGGAATGAAAAGAAAGCCGGGTTGATAATAGTGAACTTCATGCTGATCCACGATAGTGATTTTCCATTCGGATGAATTCAATTCGTGGCTTAACTTATTGGCAAGCATCGTGCCGGCCGTGCCAGCACCGAGGATAAGTATTTTTTTCATGGTTACTCCAAAAAGAGGATGCGAAAGTGCAGCGTCTCTCAGTCTCCTAGCTCTAATTGCCCAATCAGCGTGTTTCGCTCTGTCAAAATGTGGGAGACGATGTTGGCGATGCGCTGGACAAAGGGCAATATTTTGGCTTTTTGCCCCTCATTAAGATAGTACACTTCGTGAATGTGGGCTTGCAGGTGTTCGGGCGTGGTTTGAAGGTCAGCGGCAAGGGTGGGCAGGCCAACGGCCGTTTTCGGCCAACCTTCCGGTGCAATGCCACCCACAAATACCATCCCCTTCAACTCCGTGCCCACGCGAATAAAAGCCCGAGCACACAACAGTTGCAAATGGCTGCGGATAAACTTCGGCTCCAGGTCAATCGTGTATGCCATCTCCCGCCACTGCTCCATACATTTGTCTAATGCCTGGGGCATAACGGATGAAAACAAGCCACAAGGGTTGCTAATTTCAGTAACAGGGTTCCCCTCCATATCCGCAATCACAATCATGACACCCAACGCTTCAGCAAAGCTGTCCTGTATTAGCTGCACACAGGCAACGGGAATCTGCTCTTTCAAAGAGGGTGAAATGCGCTTGGGCATTGCCGAGACCGCAACCTGCCTATCCAGCCAAACCTGTATCTGATCGGCTGGAAAGCGCCACTGCCGTCCCACCTTAATGGCTGGCAATCGTTCTGCCTCAGCCATACGATATACGGTAGAGCGGTCTACGTGCAAAATGTCTTGAATCTCTTTGGCTGTCAGCATGTCGGTCATTGGTCTATCTCATTTGTGATAAATTTCACGTTATGCCCACATCATAAGCTGGTTCTACACACACCATAAGTGACATTTTGCACAATCGCATATGACAACTGTCACATTCTGCATATTCTGCGGACTCTGCATATGCAGGGTATGCAAAAGGTGATGGTTTTGTGGAATTTACGGGGCTGGCAGGCTTTTCGCATGGTGCGTGGTGCGTGGTACGTGGGCTTTTTACGCACCACGTACCACGCACCAAATTGGTCAAATCAAAAGAACCGCAGCGTTTTTGGCAAACCCACCCCGTTTGTGCTACGCTTCATCGTAACCAATTTCTAAGCTGTGTGTTTTGTACAACGGATTCACATCTGTGATTTCGTAGGAAGAGGATATGACCGACACACAACCAGCCATTTCCATCCGCGATCTAACCTTCACCTATCGCATCCGCGAAGAACCGGCCATCCATAATATCAATCTTGAACTGCATCCCGGCGAGCTGATGCTGATGGTGGGAGCCAGCGGCAGCGGCAAATCCACCATCATGCGAGCCATTAACGGCCTCATTCCCCGTACCTATCGCGGCACCATGGAAGGCTCCATTAACCTGTTTGGCAAAGATGTCAATGAACACAGCATGGCCGAATTGTCACAAACGGTCGGTACACTATTGCAAGACCCGGAACGGCAAATTGTGACCAGCAAGGTGCTAAATGAGGTTGCCTTTGGGCTGGAAAATTTGGCACTCCCCCGCGAGGAAATTTTGCAGCGGGTGGACGAAACGCTGGGCTATCTCAACATCCTAAAGCTGCGCGAGCGGGAAACCTTTCGGCTGTCGGGCGGGGAAAAGCAGATTGTGGGGGTGGCCGGGGTGCTGGCAATGCGCCCACGTATTTTGCTGTTGGACGAGCCGCTGGCAAGTCTTGACCCGGCTTCGGCGCACGAGTCGCTGCGGATTTTCCGCGAACTTGCCAACCAGGGCATTGCCGTGCTGCTGGTGGAGCACCGGGTGGATGATGCGCTGGCGATTGACCCAGACACGGTAGTGTATTTGGAAGATGGCCGTATTGTCTACAGCGGCTCCCCCGACGGCCTGATGCAAACGGCCGATTTTCACCGTGTCAAACTGCCCGCCTCCGTGGTTATGCAGCGTGCCAAAACCGAACCCGAACCTGTGTATAAACCGGCCGTGGGGCAAGTGGGGCATCTGGGCGAAGAGTTGGTACGCTTTCAGAACGTCGGCTTCCGCTACAGTAACGACACTCCCACCATTCTTCAGGACATCAACTTTAGCGTGCGACAGGGTGACATCATTGCTCTGCTGGGGCCAAATGGTGCGGGAAAAACCACGTTGGTTAAACATGTGCTCGGGCTGCTCAAACCCACTAGCGGTCAAGTGCTGCTGGAAGGGGTGGCAAGTAAGGACAGCACGGTGGCAACGGCCGCTAAAACGGTTGGCTATGTCTTCCAAAACCCGTCGCAAATGCTGTTTGCCCCCTCGGTGCAGGAAGAATTGGCCTATGGCCCCAGCAATTTGCGCCACGATAAGGCCACGATGGAGAAAAATATCACCTGGGCTTTGGAAACGATCCACATGCCAGAGTACCGCGACTCGCCGCCGCTGGCGCTTTCCTACGGCCAGCAAAAACGGGTAAGCATTGCCGCCATTTTGGCGATGCGCTCGCGCATTTTGATGATGGATGAGCCGACGGCGGGACAGGATTATTGGAACTATCGTTCGTTTATGGATGGGATTTTGCAGATGCCGGGGTTTGACGCGGTGCTGTTTATTACCCACGACCTGGATTTGGCGTTAACGTATGCGACGCGGATTTTGTTGTTGAGTAACGGCCGTTTGGCCGCCGATGGCCCCACCGCAGACGTGCTGCAAGACGAAGAGCTGCTGCGAAGCTGCCGCGTCCTGCCCACCTCACTCCTGCGCCTTAACCTGCAGCATTTGCCCACCACCGGCCGC
The DNA here is from genome assembly GCA_020432595.1 of Anaerolineales bacterium. The sequence continues at coordinate 6,161 of JAGQGA010000223.1, forward strand.
TTTATGCGTGCCGAGCAATTAGCCCACGCAGTACCTAATCCGTAGGACAAGTTTGCAAACTTGTCCTACAAACTACCACAAGGAGGTGTTGCTAAGCGAAGGAACAAGCAGATAAATTTGTGATAGAGAGAGAATCCAAACCGAACAGCGATCTCCCGATAACTGTTCACCGATAACTGTTTACTAATTTTGAGGAGGAACTAAAAATGGCTGCAGCATCTGCTGATATTAAACAAAATCTTTGGGCATTTGGCACTCGCCAAGTGGTTTATGCCGCTATCGGTGCCGCGCTCTACGGCGTATTTTCCTGGGCTACCAACTTTTTGGCACTGCCCGCTGCTGGTAATATTTCCTTACGGCCGGCCGTCGCCATCCCCATGTTCTTTGGCATCGCCTTTGGCCCCGTCGTCGGCTTCTTCTCTGGCCTTGTTGGCAACATTCTCGGCGACTTTCTCTCTGGTTGGGGCTTCTTCTGGAACTGGAGCCTCGGCAATGGCATCATGGGCCTCATCCCTGGCCTGATGGCCGCCGCCGTCGTCAGCTTTCGCCACCAAGGCACCATCATCAAAGCCATCGTTTATGTCGTTGTCGCCGTTGTCGTCGGGATGCTCTTCGCCTCCCTCACCTCCATTCCAATTGACGGCATTGACATGACCACCGCCCTTGTCGGCTACTTCTGGCCGGCCGCCCTGTCCAACATCATCAACGGTGTCATTCTCGTTCCCATTCTCATGGTCGCCTATGATTCGGTGATTAACCGCTCTGGCCGATAGCCAGTGATCAGTAATCGGTAATCGGTAATCAGTAACCTGTACAACTGATTACTGATTACCGAGCACTGATTACTGATTGCCAACATGCTTGTCGCCTGGAAATACAAATTTCGCAACAGCTTTATAGATACCTTCGATCCCCGCGCCCGGTGGATCGTCTCCTTCCTGGTGCTGGCTTCTGTCCTCAATTTTTGGGATTTTCGCTTCATCATCTTCTTTTTTGCCCTCTCTATGCTCCAGGTCAAGCTAACCAAGCTGACTTGGGAAGAAACCAAACGCGCCTGGACATTTATTATCGTTCTTGTTGTCTTTATTGTGGGCATCAACGCCTTTGTGTTTGGGCGAGGCGGGCCGGCCTTGCTGGGCGATATTGAGCCGCATATTTTTTGGGAGCGCGTCATCCCGCTCCCCTTCGGCTGGAGCTGGACGCTGAACCTAACGGCCGAAAAAACCGCCTTTGCCATCACCCAAATTGTGCGAATGCTGACCGTCGCCAGCCTCTTTTTTATCATCCCCTGGACAATGGATCCCAGTTTGTATGGCGTAACCTTTGGCGGCATGGGGCTGCCCTACCGCTTCGCCTTTGCCATGGATTTGGCCTTTCGCTTTGTCCCCACCCTGGCGCGGGATTTTCAGGTGACGCTGGACGCGCAAAAGGCGCGTGGCTTTGAAATTGAGCGGTTGGACGGCGGGGTGGTGGCGACTATTCGCAAGGTTGCGCCGCTGCTGGTGCCAGTGGTGATGAACGCCATCATTGCCGGGGAAGATATTGTCAACGCGATGGATTTGCGCTGCTTTGGGTTAAAGGAGCGCACCTGGATTGGCAAGCTGACCTATCAAACCCGTGATTACGTGCTGATTGCGTTTGGTGTGACGCTGCTGGTGGTGAGCTTGGTTCTCAATCACGTTTTTGGGCTGGGGGAGTTCTGGGTGCCGCAGTGGTTGGTTGATATGGCTGGTTAACTGGGGGAGTATGGATGGGGAACCCCCATCCATACTCCTCTATCCGTTTTACCGAGAAGAAACGGCCGTTTTCGGGAAACCTGTGCTGGTGGTGGTAAACGGCCGTTTGCGAATCACCCACTCCGCGATAGCCAGATTCAACACCCAGCCCGCCCCCATGCACAGCGCCCGCAGCAATTCCCCCTGTAGCAACGGAAACAGAAACCAGGGTATGTGGGTAAACACCT
>JAGQGA010000224.1 GCA_020432595.1 Anaerolineales bacterium
GGGCAAGCAGGAGTTGGGTCAACAGGAGTTGGGTGAGCATGGGGGAAAGTTTAGCAGAGGGCGGGGTGATTGTGAAGGGAAGGGGGCGTGAAGGAAAACGGCCGTTTTCTCGCCTGAAAGATTCTGCGATTTGGTGCGCTGAAAGAATAAACGGCCGTTGGATTATGATATACTATCCAATATGCTTATACCCAATGCCGTGAGCGCTATCGTAGATATACGCAAGCTCCAATCCTATGTGCTTGATCCAACACATGGTCGGGGGCGACACAAGGCAAGGGTGTTTTATGCAGTTTTTGGGCTTACATTTGATGATGCCGAATGGTTAAAGGAATACTTGTTGAATATCGCGCTGACACATGATGTTCAAGTCGGTGAAGTGAGTTATGAGCCATATCCAGCTACTTGATGTTGTGGCACTGCTAGAGGATTTGCCGACGCAGTATTTGCGCCGTGGTGAGGTCGGGACTGTTGTTGAGGTACTTGCACCAGATGTCTGGCTGGTGGAATTTAGTGACAATGATGGGCAAGAATATGCAACAGTAACCCTAAAAAGCAAGCAACTGATGAAATTATATTATGCCCCTTTCTTGGCAGATACGGAAGAACTGCTAGCCTCGTAAAAAGCAGAGCGTATCATCTGTGGTTTGGGGAAGATTGTCGAATCTCCAATCTCCAACCCCCAATTACAAATCCCCACACAGCATCTCAACTAACGCCCCCGCATCTTCCGGTACGCCATTGCCGCGCCAAGCTACGTGCTGGTCGGGGCGGGAGATGAGCAGGCGGGTGGTGTAGGCAGCAGGGGCGAGGGCGGGGTCAATGTCGAGCAGCGTCAACGGCAGGTTGCGTTTGACGGCAGCGGCCAGCAGCCTGTCTACGGGCACGGCGGGGTCCAAACGGAGCAGGGTATAGTTGGGAGCCAGGGCATCATAGAGCGAGGTGCCATCGGCCAACCAAAAATGAGGGGTGCGGCAGCCGGGAACGGTAGCGGGGGTAAAATCGGCCATTGTGTAGGGGGGATGAGGTTCGCCATCGTAGGCAATGAGAGGCGAGTCATCATAGTAGTAGCCAAAATTTAGCCCGCCGCAGCAATATTGCTGCACATTCAAATCGTAAAGCTCTTGCCCAAATTCAGCCCGCAAAGCGGCACCCGCTGCGCTTTCCTCCTCAATGTTGTCTGGCACGCGCCGCCGGTTTTTGATCATCTCGTGGGCGTAGTTCATGGCAAAGTAGGAGACTTGTTCGGTAATGGGCTGGCGTTCCCGCTCATAAGCGGCCAAAATGTGGGGGCTGCCCCAGCCGTGGTGGTTGGCGGCCAGCAGCCAGGCCAAGTTGGCGGCATCGGCAATGCCAGCGTTCATGCCGTAGCCGCCGTAGGGAACCCAAATGTGGGCTGAGTCGCCGCAGAGAAAGAAACGGCCGTTTCTAAACCGATCTGCCACCAGCCGCCGCCCAACCCAATCTTCATGATTAAGAATCTCATAGGCAAAATTGGCACCTGTCCCCAAAATGGTACGAATCGCCCAATCTCGGTCAATGGCGGCAAAATCCGTCTCATCCGGGCGCAAATAGTTGTGGACAAGCCACGTTTCTCGTCCGTCAATGGCGTAGAGCGTGCCGCTGCGCCGTGGGTTGAGCGTGATAATGCCCCAGGCGGGGCCGCTTGGCATCTGTTCCAGTAGCTTGGGGGCGCGAATATAGGTGGATTGCACCCGCTGCACCACGGCATCGCCCATCAATTTGGCTCCCATCGCTTTTCGCACAAGCGAGGAGCCGCCGTCGCACCCCACCAACTGGTCACAAACAACGCGGATAGTTTGGCCGCTGTCCAGATCGGTGGCGACGGCGGTGGCGTTGTTTTCGTCCTGGGAAACGGCCGTTACCTGCGTCCGGTTCAGCAGCGTTAGCTTTTCATGGGCAATGGCATGGTCATATAAAATAGGTTCCAGGTAGAGCTGGTTAATGCGGTGGGGCGGCTCCGGGGTCGGCCACCAGGTGTCGGGGCCGCCGGTGGTGGTGTAGCGGTCGCGGCGGCAGGGAATGGGGATGCGGCTGAGTTCGGTGCCAACGGCCGTTGTGCGGAAGGAGCAGTCATTGGGGTAGTCGGCCGGAAGGCCAGCGTCACGCAGCTTGTGGGCAACCCCCAGCCGCCGAAAAATCTCCATTGAACGTGCGGAGACGTGGTTGCATTTGACTGTCGGCACCTCACGCGGATAGCGAATCTCGGCCACCACCACGTCAACGCCCCGCTGCGCCAAATCCATTGCCAAGGTTAGCCCCACTGGTCCGCCACCGACGATAAAAACGGCCGTTTCAATCACGCTCTTATCCATCTTCAAACTCCGTAACCTCATTTTTTATAAGCATACCGACCCTGCCGACGGTCGTCAATTGGAACCGCATCTAAAAAATTGCCCAATAATTAGAGATATTTATTGTACAAATCATCTAAACGTGGTAACGTGGAAGCCACTTTTGGCACCTGCCACCCAGGTTGCCTGAACCGTGTAGCGTAGGTAAGCCGTAGTTGACAGGAGCTAAAGCCCTAGTCATACTACGCATTCTCTTAAAAATCCAACATTCAACCCGGAGTTTAAAAAAGTGAGCGAGAATCTAAATCCGTTTGCCATCGCCCAGGCACAGCTTGACGAGGCAGCGGCCATTTTACAATTAGACCCAGACATGCACGCCTTTTTGCGTGAACCCATGCGTGAATTTCATTTTAGTATCCCTGTTCGGATGGACGACGACAGCACCAAAACGTTTCGCGGCTATCGTGTCCAATATAACGATGCCCGCGGTCCAGCAAAGGGGGGCATCCGTTTCCACCCCGATGAGACCATTGACACCATTCGGGCGTTGGCCGCGTGGATGACATGGAAAGCATCCGTTTTAGATATTCCCTTGGGTGGGGGCAAAGGGGGAATCATTTGCAATCCGCGTGAACTGTCTCGCGGCGAGCTAGAACGCCTCAGCCGGGGCTATATGCGTGCCATGGCCCGCTATGTGGGGGGTACCCAGGATGTGCCAGCTCCTGATGTCAACACAAATCCCCAAATTATGGCCTGGATGTTGGATGAGTATGAATTGATTGTGGGACATCGTGAGCCTGGCGTGATTACCGGTAAACCGATAGAGTTAGGCGGTTCGCAGGGGCGTGGGCCAGCAACTGCCTTAGGTGGGTTGATTACTATCCGTGAAACAGCCAAGCTCAAGGGCATGGATTTGAAGGGCATGACCTGTGCCATTCAAGGGTATGGCAACGTTGGCTCAAACGCCCATCAGTTGGCACACGATATGTTTGGGCTGAACGTTGTTGCTATCAGTGACGAGTTTGGCGGTATTTATAACGCCAATGGGCTTGATCCAGCGCAAACGCTGCCCTATTCTCGTCGCAACGGCAGCCTAAAGGGGTTCCCTGGAAGTGATGTTATTTCTAACAGCGATCTCCTAGAACTCGATGTTGATATTTTGATCCCAGCAGCTATTGAGAATCAGCTAACAAGTGCTAATGCAGATCGCATCAAAGCCAAGATCATTGCCGAATTGGCAAATGGGCCAACGACGCCTGATGCGGATAATATTTTGAATGCTAAAGGTTGTTACATTATTCCTGACTTTCTCTGTAATGCGGGTGGGGTAACGGTCTCTTATTTTGAAATGGTACAAAATAGCTACCAGTTCTATTGGGATGAAGCCCTGGTGCAGCAACGGCTTGATCAGAAGATGACCTTGGCGTTTCATGCTGTTCACAACATGGCGCAGGCTAAGAATGTGGATAACCGGGTTGCAGCTTATTTGGTGGCTGTTGACCGGGTGGCGCAGGCGGTGCGGTTGCGGGGTTGGGTGTAAAGTCATCCTTGAATCGGCAAATTTTCTGGGGCAAAATAGTTGCCTCAAAGAACAAATGTGCTATAATTTTGGTTAGGTAAAAAGCCTCTTTTACTGTCATTCAAAACATGGTAATATCCCTCGCCTCCAGAGGTGAGGTGGAAAATTGTACCATGTAGCTAACTCTTAAAAGGAGGATACGATGTATCAAAAGGTTATTATTATTGGGAATTTGGGGCGTGACCCTGAAATGCGCTATATGCCGGACGGAACGGCCGTTACCAGCTTTAGCGTGGCGACGAGCCGTCGTTGGACTGACCGCAACAGTGGGCAACCAGTAGATGAAACAACCTGGTTCCGCGTCAGCGTTTGGGGGCGGCAGGCTGAAACAGCCAACCAATATCTGAGCAAGGGAAGCAAGGTTTTGGTGGAAGGAAGGATGAAGCCAGACCCTGCTACCGGTGCCCCCCGTATTTGGACGCGCCAAGACGGAACGGCTGGTGCTTCTTTTGAACTAACGGCTGAAGTTGTTCGCTTCCTGAGTGGAAGGGAAGACAGCAGTGGTTATAGTGGTGGTGGCGGCGATGATTTTGGCGGTGGCGCACATGAAGAAGATGACATTCCTTTCTAGTCATCTGTGAAACAACGTAAATAAATAAAAAAAGGTCAGCATTTATTTGCTGGCCTTTTTTTATTGGTGACATTAATGCTGTTTGGCGAGGGGATTAACGGCCGTTTGCTCATTCGCCCCAGAAGATGGCCGTGATGCGCGGTGCAAAACAGCGTCTGCAACCTTGCTGAGGAGGGCGGCGAAGACAACGAGCAGACCCATAAACAAAATATAAAGCAACGAAAGCACAAATTCGTTATGCAAAAACCATAAATCAGACGACATATCACGCTCCTTATTCTAATCAGCCGCCACAATAGTAAATGCAGTATACCCATAGGCAGCCTCGATAAACTGACGTTATGCCATCTGTTTCCTTACGGCTCCCTGACAGTTTGCTGTGAAGCGTGATAACTTGAAGAACCCTGGCAATGGTGTTATGATGCGGCTTTAACGCTTGGAGCGTAGATATTTCTGAGGCGTCATGACAACATTTGAACAGATTCAAGAACGACATGCAGCGCTGGAAAAGGCGTTGGCCGTTGATCCGGATTCCGTGCGAACCGGGCAAATTACCAACCTGTTGGCGCAAATTCAGGAAACGGCCGTTACGATTGCCGATGAAGAACAACGCCAAACCCTTACCCATATTTTGATTCAGTGGGCAAGTGTAGCTGAACAGCGAGGCGAAAAATCAGTAGATATGGTTTTGGCCGCTTATCAGCCGCCTGTGTCGCCACCTGCTGCTTCCACACCGCAGCCAAAGGTGGATACCCCCGTTGTGCAGGAACCACCCCCAGTGGTCAAGATGCCTCGCCGTCCCGTCATCAACTGGTCAAATCCGCCGGAATGGATGTTACAAGGGTTGACGCTATTGATTATTGCGGTGTTAGCTATTGTCGGCTATTACATCGTTTCCTATTATTTTGATTCGCCAACTGAAACGAGCGAGCCGACCTTGGCGATACCGACTCTGGAACCCACAGTGGTAGTTGACGTGGTGGCAGAAACGGCCGTTATTGCCGCCTCTCCCCCACCAACGGCCGTTTTAGTGGAAGTGATAACCGTTGACAGCGCTCCCACTGAAGCCGCCCCAACCGCCCCGCAGCGTGCGCACATTGTCGCCACAGGTGACACCCTCTCGACCATTGCTACCCGCTATGGCGTAACTATCGAAGAAATTATTGCCGCCAATGTCCTGCTAGACCCTAACCGGCTTGAGATAGGGCAAACATTAAATATCCCTTTTCCCGGCCAATCAACAGTGGCTGCTCCCGCCGCGACAGCAATCGCCCCAACCATCCCGGCTGTGGCTCCACCAACGGCCGTTCCTGAGGTTGTGGTGCGCGGGGCAGATATAACGGCCGTTATTCCCCTTTACATCAACCCCAGTACTGCCAGCCAGCCCGTCGCCACCCTCTCCTCCGGCACCTTCGCCAAAGCTATTGGGTTGTCGGAAGATCGAAGCTGGTACTTGGTTGAACTATCCGATGGTTTGACACGTGGTTGGGTAACCGTAGATAGTGCTCAACTGCTCTACCCCGCTACTCCCGACCAACTCCCTCTGCTGCGCGTAGTCAATCCCTGAGAACAAAAAAGACGCAGATTTTCCTGATTGACCTGATTCTCACCAGGCTAACCAAGAAAACCTGCGTCCTATTCACAGAAAACCTTACAGGGTCATCCGTGTTCGTCCGCGTTTAGCCGTATCCTATCAAGCAGTTTCAAATTCGCCTTCGATGACATCTTCATCGGCACTATGACCTTTTGCGCCACCGCTGCTGCCGTTTTGATAGGCCGCCTCGCCGAGAGCCATTGCTGTTTGCTGCACCTGGCTGGTCAATTCGGTAATGCGCTTGGTGTCTTCGCCCTGTGCGACTTCTTTTAGCTCTTTAATTTGGTTTTCAAGCTGTTCACGAACGGCCGTTGGGGCTTGCCCATTCAAGCTGCTCAGGCTCTTCTCCGTCTGGTAAATCACCTGATCCGCTGTGTTGCGTGCTTCAATCAGCTCACGCCGCTTCTGGTCACTGGCCGCGTTACGCTCTGCTTCCTGCACCATCCGGTTAATGTCGTTCTCGCTCAAGTTGGTGCTGGCCGTAATCGTAATCGCCTGGCTCTTGCCCGTCGCTTTGTCCTTGGCCGTCACGTTCAAAATCCCGTTAGCATCAATGTCAAACGTCACCTCAACCTGCGGAATGCCGCGTGGTGCCGGGGGAATGCCATCCAGCCGGAACACGCCGAGCGCGTTATTGTCTTTTGCCATCGGCCGTTCGCCCTGCAAAACGTGGACATCAACGGCCGTTTGATTATCCTCCGCCGTGCTAAATACCTCCGACTTGCGTGTTGGGATCGTTGTATTACGCGGAATCAGTACCGTCATCACCCCACCTAGCGTTTCCAAACCGAGGCTTAACGGGGTCACATCCAGCAACAGCACATCGGTTACATCACCGGCCAACACACCGCCCTGCAACGCCGCACCCAACGCCACAACCTCATCTGGGTTCACGCTCTTGTTGGGTTCCTGCCCCGTTAACCGCCGCACAGTTTCCTGCACCATCGGCATCCGGGTCGAACCACCCACCAAAACCACAGCATCCAACGCCCCGGTTTCAATGTTGGCATCGGCCAAGGCTTGTTTGACCGGTCTTTCTACCCGCCGCAGCAGGTCTTCGGTTAACTGCTCAAACTTTGCCCGCGATAGCGTCATCTGCAAATGCTTCGGCCCGCTGGCATCGGCCGTAATAAAGGGAAGGTTAATCTCGGTCTGCATGGTGCTGGACAGCTCAATCTTTGCCTTTTCGGCCGCCTCGCGCACCCGCTGCAACGCCTGCCGATCCTGCTTCAGGTTAATTCCCTGGTCACGCAAAAACTCGCTGGTAATCCAGTCTGTAATCGCCATGTCCCAGTCATCACCACCTAAATGGGTGTCGCCATTGGTTGCCAGTACTTCAATCACCCCGTCGCTTACTTCCAGCACCGAGACATCAAAGGTGCCGCCGCCGAGGTCAAAGACCAAAATGGTCTCATCCTTCACCTTGTCCAGTCCATAGGCCAGTGCCGCCGCCGTTGGCTCGTTGATGATGCGAAGGACTTCCAGCCCTGCAATCTTGCCTGCATCCTTGGTGGCCTGCCGCTGGCTGTCGTTGAAATAGGCAGGCACCGTAATCACCGCCTTGGTCACGGGTTCACCCAGGTAATCCTCGGCATCTTTCTTTAGCTTGCTTAAGACCATAGCCGAGATTTCCTGCGGGGTGTAGCTGCGCCCCTTCTGGGCGATTTCTACGCGTATGTCGCCCTGTGGCCCTTTAACTACGGCGTAGGGTAAGCGGGCTTTTTCGGCGGCCGTTTCGGCATCGTCAAACCGCCGGCCGATAAACCGTTTCACGGAAAAAACCGTATTTTCTGGGTTAATGGTTGCCTGCCGCTTGGCCGTTTGCCCCACCAAACGCTCGCCGTTTTTGTTAAACGCCACCATGGATGGGGTTAAGCGCCCGCCTTCAGCCGTGGTAATTACAGTTGGTTCACCCCCTTCCATAACGGCTACCACCGAGTTGGTTGTTCCTAAGTCAATACCTACAATCTTGCTCATGGGTCTACTCCCTCTAAAGTTAAATTTGCACCTTGTAAACAGCGTTCAGCCAACATTTCACAATCGGTAGGTATTTC
>JAGQGA010000225.1:0-5885 GCA_020432595.1 Anaerolineales bacterium
GAATAGAGGCTCATCGCCGACAAAAGAGTCCAACTTAACGTTTCACATCAATTTTGCACGGTTTTTAACCGATTTTTTAAGGTTTGTCGCTTTGAGAATCGTCTCAAGGCTTTTTTGGCTTTTCTGCTTTAGCCGAAACTAAAGTGATTATAATTTTCGAGAGAAACATTTTCTGGACACCTTTTATACTAGAAGCAGAAATTTTTGGGTTTTGAATATTGTCCCACTCTGACAGTTCATGAGCAAACCAACCTGGAATTTATAGCCAGATAGAAAAAGCTCTTCTACTGTTTGTTGCTGGGCTGGGGCAACGGCCGTTTCACCACATGCCCCCGCTCATTGTTTTCAAAAAAGGTAAAGAAGTTAACGGCCGTTCCCCTCGGGCGATTTCGACAAAAACGTCGTGCTGGTCGGTGGGGATTTGCAGGGTTTTGCCGAGGGCTTGGGCGAGTTCGGCTGAGGGTTGGCGTTCGTCGGCCTCGATTTTTTTGATCATGGCAAGCGAGCAGAAAACGGCCGTTGCCACCTCCCGCTGTGTCAAACGCAGCTGCTTGCGCCGCTGTTTTAGCCATTCGCCAAAAAAGTAGGTGTCCATCATAGCGATATTCCTTACCTGTCTTTTTCGCCCTGATTGTATCCCAAAAGGGAGACCAACCGAATCCAAACAGAGGAAAAAGAGCAACCCTTGTGGTTGCTCTCCTGCATTTGTTTGATTGCGTTGGAGCCTTGTTTAACTCATGACGGCAACAATCATTACCAGCCACCCCAGCCCATTGAACAAAGCGTGGGCGATGAAAGCGGGCCAGTTGTTCTTTGTCCGTTGCGAAACATACGCCATTGGTAAACAAACGGCGAGCAAACCAATCAAGTCCCACCATTTGTGAACGTGGAAGGCTGTCCATAGCAGCCCGTGCCACACCCAAGCATAGCGACCATGTGTTGCTTCTTGCCGTGGGAGCAGGTAGCCACGCCACCACAATTCTTCGCCGACGATGTTAAAGAAAAACATGATGAAATAGAGAATCACAACACCCCAGTTGCCTGAAATGTGTCCCCCAACCATGTTGTCTAATACGGCCGTTGTTAACCCTACACGCGGGTCGAGTAATGCTGGCAGATAATGGGGTATAGGCATCCAGCCCTGTGTTGCCATCGTTGCTACGGCATTCAATAGACCATAGCCAACCATGATCACCGCAAATAGTCCCAACCCTTGCAAAATCGCTCTGAGCGTGAGGCGTGGATAGCGAAAACGCTGACTGAAGGCTGGCCATGTTAGCGGATAGCCATCAGCTTTGTGATACATGACCAGGGCCGCTGTCAGCATCAAGGCCATGGGTACGCTGTAGCCGACAACCATGCTTTCAAATGGTGTCAGTCCGATGATCTGTAATAATGGAATTACCCAATGAATGCTAATGACCATCACGAATGACGGAATCCCAAAGGCGAGGGTGGTTTGCCACCAGCGCAACGGCCGTTGCCCGCCGTCCTTCGTACCCAGTTCCATGTGATTACTCTGTTGATTATTCATAACGTGTGTTTGTAACATGATTTTGCTCTCCTTTTATGATACATACATGACTGTATGTAAATACGGCAAAAAAATATCTGTCTCAATTTAGGCGGCAATACCTTGCAAGAATATTGCCGCAAATTTAGGGGCTTGTGCCGCAAGCGAAAATGCCTCGCGGTTACTAAGCCATAAGCTGATCAGGCCGTTTTGAAAGGCAATAAAGGCCCGTGCTACGTCAAAAGGGTCTAGATCAGACCGTAAATCTCCATTTTGAATGCCCTGTTGCATCAACATGGCAACCCCTTCTACAACTGTGATCGCTTGTTGCTGCCGCATGGCTTCAAACTCTAGCAATTCTGGATCATGTCCGGTCTTGAATAACGTCAACTCGGTAATTTGGCGCATTTGGCGATTATTCTCCAATAAAGTCAACGAGTTGATTAAGATGTGCGCACAGATTTCCGTGAAGCTGCCGCCACTTGCCATTGCTTCCTGTATTGCGCTGCTCCCGATTGTCGAAGCCTCAGTGATGAGATCGTTGTACAGCTTGGCCTTGTTTTCAAAGTGATGGTAAATCGCCCCTCTAGTGACATTGGCTGCGTTAGCGATGTCGGCCAGGCGGGTGGCATGATACCCCTTTTGGCTGAAAACCGATAATGCAGCTTCCAAAATATCCTGTCGTGTTTGGGCGGCTTCTTCCGTTGTCCGTCTCATAGTTAACATACTATCATGTATGTATGTAAATGTCAAGAGGCAAAATCTACAATTTCCACAAAACCACCCTGCTGGCCGTCGGGGCGTTGGAGAATATCGGCCAAGGATTGAACAGATCAACCGAGGGTTGGCGTTCGTCGGCTTCGATTTTTTTGATCATGGCGGTGGAGCAATAAACGGCCGTTGCCACTTCGCACTGTGTCAATTTCAACTGCTTGCGTCGCTGCTTGAGCCATTCGCCAAAGGAGTAGGTACCAATCATCATGCTATTTCATATTCATCTGTCTGCGCTATTGTTTATCGTCCATGTCCTTCCACACCGCTTTCTCCTTAGCAGACAGTTCGACAAACAAATCTTCGCCATAGTTTATCCGCAATAATTTCACCGCTTCGTGTAATTGATCATAATCAGCGGTTACGCGGCCATGAAGCGAACTTTTGGAAACGCGTGACCAAGAAACATGCAGCTTACGTTTTCTAAACTTAACCCAGCACTCTGCCGTATATAAGTTACCCTTGCCATCCTGATATTCAACTACATACCGAAGTCGGCGACGCGGAATAGAGATAACGCTTACCTCCGATCCCCCACTGGCTATAATATTCTGATAAATTTGCGCCCGTGCAATCTTCTCACGTTCATGATCAACAAAAATAATGATGATGATGAAAGAAACAACAATTGAGCCAAGAACAAACCCTATAATGGATTCCAGCATGTCATAATCCTTGGCATGAAAGAACGCCAGCTTGTTTACACCGCACCAGCCACATGAATGGAAAGCTGAACCACGTTTTCCGATTGTCTCCATACATGATAACAATGCCCTCGACCATAAACACGCATCTGCTGGTCACTAACGGCTAGTAGGGTATTTTCATCAATAGCCCAGCCCTCATCTACTAACCCCAATTTGACAGCGTGAATAAGGCGGGTTAGCGTTCCCATCTGGCTGGCATGAACATCGACAGCAAATGGCACTAAGCCTAACCCTTGTCTTGTTGTCAGCGGGTCGATCCCTTCGCTGGCACCGACAAACAAGATGTCGCGTTGCTGTGCCTGCCAGCCACCCACAATGGCAGTTTGAGCCGCAATGGCAGCCCCGGCGGAGGTGCCGCCATAGGGAATCTGGGTTTCTTGCAAATAGGCAAGCCACGCTGGGTTTACACAGAGTGCTTGTTGATAGCTAGGGGTAACGCCACCGCAAACAAATAAACCCGATGGCGCAATGTGGACAAGCATTTCATAGGTGAGTGGGTTTGTTTTTGTGGCGTAAATGGGAGCTATATTGTCTGCGGGGAAGCCGATGCTGGTGAAGATGGTGCTGTAGGCTTGTTGGCTTTCAAAAACGGCCGTTTCCTCCTCCTCCAAAACCAAAGCCAGCTTACCCGTCTCCCCCACCATCATCGCCGCAACAAACTGCCCAAACGTCTCTCGACGACTGGCTACATCATCCCCACCCCCATGAAGGAATATTCTACACATACACTACCTCTGGAATTTTTCACCCTGAGCCATATCCGCTAGAATCCACTCAGCTCATGCAAAATAGATCGTTCACCTTATGGCCCCACAAAAGGGTTACTGCTTTTACGACATTATAGGCTTAAAAATTCACGAAACCACACAGAGAAGATACAAATGGAAAGAAACATGATCATAATCACCCTTCTCGCCGATCACCCTGAAACCATTCCCACCCTTTGCCAATGGTTTCGCGCCCAATGGCCCGCTTATTATGCCGAGCGCACCCTAACCGATATTGCCCAAGATTTTGCCGAGGAAGCCAACCGCACAGGTATAGACATACGGCTGGTAGCCTTCGCCGACGGCGAGTTAGCAGGGACAATTACGCTGCGTGAGGAAGCAACCTGGACTTTGCCCGAATATGGACCAGGCTTGGGGGGCTTACTCGTTACTGAACCATACCGTGGCCGGGGAATTGGCTCCGCGTTGGTCACCGCGGGCATGAATGTGGCGCGGGAGCAGGGGTTTGCGCGGGTTTATGCGACAACAACGGCGGCACGGGGTATTTTGGAACGTTTGGGGTGGCATCAAGTTCAGGTGGCCTTGCCGGACGAGGAACATGGGTTGCTTTATGAGGTTGAGCTTTAAAACGGCCGTTTAGCCACCGCTTTCATCAGCCTCTATATTCATTCGATAAAAAAGAATGGAGATTGGTAAAAGAACGCAATCTCCATTCTCCAATCTCCACTAACCGCCTTGCACCCGTTTGTTAAACGCCACAATCAGCCGGTCAATTTCGTCAGCCTTGCCGTGGATCGAAGTCCAATAGCTATCGTCATACCACTGCGCCTGAATTTCAGCGTAGGTTTTGCCCTGCTGCTCCACCCAAGTGTAATATTTCAGGTTGTGGATACGCTTGCGGTCATAGTAGCCAAGCTCCTGCACATGGTCAATGGTCGTACCCATGATATAGCGCTGATAAATGCCAGCCGCATCCAACATCGAAAGCGCCCCGTGTGCCGCATCCATTTCCTGCACGCGACTGCCGTACATGTCCATCGAGTCGGTGGCAACGGTTAGCACCACGTCATCTTCGGTCATTTCGTAATATTTGGCAAATTTAACGGCCGTTAACACATTCGCAATCCCCGAAATCCCTAGCAGCCGCAATTGATGCACCATGCTCTCCTCCACACCCTGGTTCACCAAAAACTCCTGCCCAATCTCATCGTTAAACAGCCGCATAATGTTCATCGGGGCATTATCATCAATCGCCACCACCATGTCGGTGTTTTTGATGTTGTGTACCCACGGCACATGCTTGTCGCCAATCCCCTCAATACGGTGGTCGCCAAAGCCGTTGTTGAGCAGCGTCGGGCATTGCAGTGCCTCGCTGGCAACAATTTTGCTGCCGGGAAACTGCTGCTTCAAGAAGTCACCACACGCTATCGTACCCGCCGACCCAGTGGATGAGACGATGCCCCGGTAACGGCCGTTAACCGCCCCCAACACCTCCATCATCGCCGCCCCCGTCACCGTGTAATGCCACAGGTAGTTGCCAAACTCATCAAACTGGTTAAAAATCACCAAATCCTGACCCGACTGCCGCAGCTCCCAGCATTTGTCAAAGATTTCCTTCACATTGCTTTCCGTACCCGGCGTTTTAATAATCTCACCCGCCACCGACTCCAGCCAAGCAAACCGCTCCCGGCTCATCCCCTCCGGCAAAATGGCAATGGATTCACACCCCAGCAGTGCCGAATCATACGCCCCACCCCGGCAATAATTCCCCGTCGAAGGCCACACCGCCTTCTGCGTCGTCGGGTCAAACTGCCCCGTCACCAAGCGTGGAGCCAGGCAGCCAAACGCCGCCCCCACCTTATGCGCCCCCGTTGGGAACCATTTCCCCAGCAGCACCACCACCCGTGCCTTCGTTCCCGTCAGCGAAGATGGCAGTTCCATATAATTAACCCCACCAAACCCGCCACCGTGCGCCACCGGCTCATTATGCCATGTAATGCGGAACAAATTGACCGGGTTAATATCCCACAGCCCCACGCCACCCAACTGCTGCTTCACCTCAGCCGGAATCAACGCCGGGTTTTTCATCTGGGCAAACGTCGGAATCACAATCCGCTGCTCCCGCGCCCGCTGCACCGACCGCCCCAATGCTTCTTCATGAATCAT
>JAGQGA010000225.1:5981-8108 GCA_020432595.1 Anaerolineales bacterium
CATCTGGGCAAACGTCGGAATCACAATCCGCTGCTCCCGCGCCCGCTGCACCGACCGCCCCAATGCTTCTTCATGAATCGTTAAATCAATCATCGCTCTTCCTCATCCAGAAATATTTTGTACAAAATATTCTTGCAAAAAAATAGGACGCAGATTCACCTGATAAGCCTAATCAGGAAAATCAGGAAAATCTGCGTCCTATTCTTACCAGCCAAACCAAAAAACTTACATCGTCAAAGCCATCACAGCTTTCTGTACGTGCAGCCGGTTCTCAGCTTCGTCGTAAACCACGCTGTTCGGCCCATCAATCACACCATCGGTTACTTCAATGTTGCGGTCGGCCGGCAGACAGTGCATATAAATCGCATCCTCTTTCGCCAACGCCATCCGCCGTTCATCCGTAATCCAGTCCGTATACTGCTCGCTAATTTTTGCCGACTCCTCATGGCTCTCCGTCGTCAGCATACAGCCCCACGCCTTCGGATACACAATATCGGCATCCTTAAAGCCAGCGTCAAAATTATCCACCAGCTCAAACGAACCACGCGACTTCTTCGCATTTTCCTTCGCCTGTTCCACATATTGCGGCAGCAGCATAAATTCCGGCGGATGCGTCAGACGCACATTCATGCCAAAGCGGGTCATCAGCAAAATCAGGCTAATCGGCACGCTCATCGGCTTCTGGTAGCTCTTGGCATACGCATAGCTCACGTTAATCGTCAGCCCACGCGGGTCGCCCTTCTTTTCCATGATGGTCATCATGTCGGCCAAAATCTGGAACGGGTGAAAATGGTCACACTGCATATTCAGCACCGGCACCCGGCTTGCTGCCGCCACGTCACGAATATACTGGTTGCCCACACCCCAGTCACACTGGCGAATGGCAATCCCATCGTTATACCGCCCCAAAATTTCGCCAATTTCTTTGGCCGTGTCGCCGTGGCTAATCTGGGTTGTAGTGCTGTCTACGAACTGAGCGTGTCCACCCAACTGCGCCATCCCCGCCTCAAAGCTGTTGCGGGTACGGGTGCTGGTAAAGAAAAACAGCATAGACAATACTTTGTCGCGCAGCGTAGCGTGGGAAATCCCCAGTGCCCGCTTGCGCTTCAGGTCAAAGGCGACATCAAAAATAGTATCCAGCTCGTCCTTTGTCCATTCCTGCGTTGTGATCATGTCCCGACCACGTAAATGAGTTTGCATTTCTTATTCTCCTTACTTGCCTTTATAAAATGATTTATGGCAGTTATGGTATAATTCCCCATAATTGTCACCTAATTGTTTTTAAGGAAGATCCAATGACAACCCTTCTGGCTCCACCAATCAACGAATTAACTTACCCGCCTTTTCAATTTTGGCGTATTACGGTTGCTCGCTACCATGAAATGCTCGAAGCTGGTTTCCTCACTGAGAACGACCGTCTTGAACTGCTCGAAGGATACCTAATCGAAAAAATGACAGTTAATCCACCGCACAGCTTTACAACTGACCAAATCCGTGATGAGCTTATGGCTACACTCAAATCAGGGTATTTTGTTAAGTCTCAACAACCCATCACCACCGATGGGAGCGAGCCTGAACCCGATGTAATCGTTGTTCAAGGCAACAAGCGTGATTTTGTTAACCGTCATCCTCAACCGCAAGATGTACCCCTTGTGATTGAAGTTTCCGATTCCACCCTGTATCAAGACCAGACGTGGAAAAAACGTATCTACGCTCAAGCCAGCATTGCCACTTATTGGATTGTTAATTTGTCTGAGCGTCAAATTGAGGTCTATTCACAACCCTCTGGGCCATCAGACAACCCGACCTATCACCAACTCATCACCTACTGCGAAGCCGACGAAATCCCTGTCATTCTCAACAACCAAGAAATCGCCCAGCTCTCCGTGCGTGACCTATTGCCCTAATCTCCAATCCCCTTCTTCACAAACACCGGCAGCAACGCATAAAACTTCGTGGCTTCCACCACATCCTTGAGCGGCACATGCTCATTCACCGCATGGGCATAAATCTCATTGCCAGGGCCAAAGCCAATATTGGGAATCCCCAACTTACCTGCCCAATAATTGCCGTTCGTTGAGAAGTCCCACTTGCCTTGCCCGTGCAAATCTTCGATCTCCGGCCAAA
>JAGQGA010000226.1 GCA_020432595.1 Anaerolineales bacterium
CGGCACCACAACCCTCACCTCCGCCCACTTCCCCAGCCAAATCCGCCCCCAAATCCCGCTTCCCATCCAGTTCTCCGGCTTCGGCCCCGCCAACCTCACCTTCAATCTCCAATCTCCCAATCTCCCAATCTCCCAATCTCCCAATCCCCAATCCCCAATCCCCACCCCCTTCACCACCGCCACCCCTGTTTCGACAGGGCTGGATAACGGCCCTTATACCCTCACCGTGCAGGGAGATGGAGCCATTTGTGGCTGGCTGGCGCGGCCAACCAACGGCTGCCTGCTGGGCAAAGTGGAAATCAGCGGCGTGGCTTTGCCGCCTGATGCCACCAACTTCGATGACAAAATCGCCCTGCTTGGTGTGGATCTGGGCCAAACCGAACTGGTTGCCGGAACCGAACTACCCGTCACGCTCACCTGGCAAAGCCTGGCTCCACTTGACCACGACTACACCGTTTTTATCCAGATCTTGAACGACCAAGACCATATCGTGGGGCAAGTAGACGCTTGGCCGCTGCAAGGCACGCTGCCCACCAGCCAGTGGCAGCCCGGCCAAACCATTACTGACCCCCATCTGGTGCGGCTGGCCGATGACTTGCCGCCCGGCAATTATCGGCTGCAAGTGGGCTGGTATCTGTTGGCAACCTTGCAACGGCTGCCCGTACTGGACAGCAACGCCACGCCCATGGATGATAAGTTTCTGGTGACGCGGTTAGCGGTATCTAAACAATAACCGATGATTGGTAATTAGAGATTGGAAGCTCGACTAAATCTCCAATCTCCTGTAGGTTATTCAATTCTCATTCCTTATCTGCTGCGAGGACATCTATGCACTTTCACGAAAAAGACGACTTCCCCTATCTCCAATTTGACTCATTAACCATTCCCCGACTTCAGCACGCCATCTTCACCCGCCAAGGCGGCATCAGCCCCGCCCCCTTCGACAGCCTCAACCTCAGCGTCTCGGTGGCTGACAGCAAGGACAATGTGTATGCCAACCGCCGCCGGGCGTATGGGTTGTTTGGGCGGGACACAGAAACGGCCGTTCACGCCCACCTTGTCCACGGTAACCAGGTCAGCGTCGTTACCCGCGCCGACGATGGCACCTGGCCGCTGGGTGATGCCATCGTCACCAACGAACCCGGCTGCGCCCTGACCATGAACTTTGCCGACTGCGGCTCCGTTTTTCTCTACGACCCCATTAACCACGCCATTGGCCTCGGCCACGCCGGGTGGAAAGGAGCCATTTGTAACCTGCCAGGGGCGATGGTGAGGGCGATGACCGCCGCATACGGCAGCCGCCCCGCCGACCTGCTGGCCGCGCTTGGCCCCTGCATCGGCGTTTGCTGTTATGAAGTAGGCGAACCCGTCATTAGCGAAGTCCACGCTGCCTTTGCCGAACCAGAAACGCTACTGCACAATGTAGGTGGCGAACGACCTCATTTTGATTTAGCCGAGGCCAACCGCCGCAACCTACAAAACGCCGGAGTCGCCAAAATCGAAATGCCCAACCTTTGCACCGCCTGCCGCACCGACCTCTTTTTTTCGCACCGCGCTGAAAAAGGCAAAACCGGTCGTTTTGGCTCCATGTTTATTCTTGTCTGAGTAACACCCCATCATAAGGCAGACAGTAAGATTATTGCCCTACAATATGGCCTGTTTGTGGAACTATCTCTATCAGGAAGTGAGGGACATATGTTAACCCGTCGAATACTTGTTCTTGTTCTGCTGTTGCTGTTTGCCAGCAGCACGCTTAGCCTTGTTTTTGCCCAATCCTCCGCTGCCCCCAATGATGTCACCAATCTACGGATCAACGAATTTATGGCGTTGAACCAAAATAATCTGGAAGACCCAGACGAACCGGGGACCCACCCGGACTGGATCGAAATTTACAATGGGGGAGGAACGGCCGTTAATCTGCAAAACCTCTACCTCAGCGACGACCCCACCAACCTGACCAAATCCCCCATTACCGCCACCATCATGGTACCCGCCAATGATTTCGTGCTTTTCTATGCCGATAGCCAGCCCGAACAAGGGCCACACCACACCAACTTTGGTCTAAGTGGTAACGGCGAAAATATATTGCTGGTCGGCAACGACGGCAGCACCATCATTGACAGCTACACCTTTGGCCCGCAAACGGCCGATATTGCCGAAGGCCGCTTCCCCGACGGAGCCGACAACTGGCAGCCCATGACCGCCCCCAGCCCCGGCAGCAGCAACGCCATCGCCCCCATCATCGAAGACGTGGTGCAAACCCCGGCCAACCCTAGCAGCAGCGACAGCGTCACCGTCAACGCCCGCATCACCGATGACGGCACGGTGGAATTTGCCACGCTTTACTACAGTGCTACCCAAACCAGCTTTACGGCCGTTCCCATGTCGGCCCTGGCAAACAACCGCTACGAAGGCACCATCCCCGCTTTCCCCACCAACACCACCGTTGACTATTACATCGAAGCTGGGGACGACATGGGGCAAAGCAGCGTCCACCCCAGCGATGGCTACAGCCGCTACGTGGTTGGCTTTGTCCCGCCCACGCTCTACATCAACGAATTTGTTGCCCTCAACACCACGCTGCCCGACCCCGATGAGCCAGGGACTTTCCCCGACTGGATTGAGATTTATAACCCGGGAGGAACGGCCGTTGATCTCGATGGCTACTACCTCACCGACAACCTCACCAACCTCGTCAAATCCCCCATCAATGGTTCGGTGATCGTACCGGCAGGTGGCTTTGTCCTGTTTTACGCCGACAGCCAGCCCGAACAAGGTGCCAACCACACTAACTTTGCCCTTAGCTCTACTAACGGCGAAGACGTAGCCCTGGTTGGCCCCGATGGCAGCACCATCATTGACAGCCACACCTTTGGCCCACAAACGGCCGATATTTCCGAAGGCCGCTCCCCCGATGGTGCTGACAACTGGATATTCTTCAACCCGCCCACCCCCGGCAGCAGCAACACCCAGCCGCCCCACATCAGCAATACCAGCCACGCTCCACAGCAGCCTAGTTCCGCCGACAGCGTGACCGTCACCACCACCGTCACCGATGACGGCAGCGTGACCGTTACGTTGTTCACTGTCATCAACGGTAACAGCGGCAGCGCAGCGATGTCGCCGCTGGGCAACAACCAATTCAGTGCCTCCATCCCCGCCCAAACGGATGGAACGATTGTTCAATATTACGTTCGCGCCGTTGACAACGACAATCAGACGAGCAATGACCCGCCGGGGGCACCGACCGACACCTACACCTACATTGTCGGTTACACCGCCCCGCCGCTGTTTATCAACGAATTCATGGCGAGCAACAGCAGTACGCTGACCGACCCGGTGGAGCCAACAGAGTTCCCAGACTGGATTGAGATTTATAATGCGGGAGGAACGGCCGTTAATCTCAACGGCTACTACTTCAGCGACGACCCCGCAAACCTCACCAAATCCCCCATCACGCAAACGCTCACCGTTCCGGCCAATGGCTTCCTGCTCGTTTACGCCGACAGCGACCCGTTTCAGGGGCCTGAACACACCAACTTTGGCCTGAGCACCAACGGCGAAAGCGTCCTGCTGGTGGCTCCCGACGGCACAACGATTGTGGACAGCTACACCTTTGGCCCCCAAACGGCCGATGTCTCCGAAGGCCGTCTGCCCGATGGTGGTAACGATTGGGTCTTCTTCAACGTCCCAACCCCCGGCAGCAGCAACGCCTTCACGCCCCCTAACATTAGCAGCACCAGCTTTGCCCCCACCCAGCCGGGCGACAGCGACCCCGTCACCGTTACCAGCCAAATCAGCGATGATGGGCAGGTGGTAGCGGCCACGCTGTTCTACCGCACCGGCGGCACCTTCTCGGCACTGCCGATGACGGCGCAGGGAAACGGCAGCTACAGCGGTACCATTCCCGCCTTTGCCGCCGGAACGACGGTGGAATTTTATGTGACGGCGCAGGACAATGACGGGCTGATTAGCAGCGACCCGCCCACCGCCCCCAACGCCACCTACAGCTACACCGTCGGCACAACGCTGCCCACGCTCATCATCAACGAGTTTATGGCCGACAACGGCAGCACGCTGGAAGACCCCGACGAGTCGGGTGAGTTCCCGGACTGGATTGAGATTTATAATGCAGGAGAAACGGCCGTTGATCTCAATGGCTTCTACCTCAGCGACGACCTAGCCAGCCCGACAAAATCCCCGATCACGCAAACACTCACCATTCCGGCCGGCGGCTATCTGCTCATCTACGCCGACGGCGACCCGTTCCAGGGTGCCGCTCACGCCGACTTCAAGCTGGGTGCTGGCGGCGAATCGGTGCTGCTGGTCTACAGCGACGGCACGACCGTCCTCGACAGCCGCACCTTTGGCGCACAAACCACCGACGTATCCGAAGGGCGCTGCCCCAATGTCACGGGCAATTGGCAAACCATGTCCGCCCCCACTCCCGGCGCGGCCAATGTGTGTACGGTTAACTACACCGTTTACCTGCCGCTAATCGGCAAGAAATAAATGGGGCATTGTAGAGACGTAAGATTTTACGTCTCTACCCCCCACCCAACAACATCCGCACCAACCGCCGCGTCACCGCCTTCGTGTCCGGCCCAATGTCACCGGGCGGGCCGACGCAGGCGGGGCAACCGGAGCGACATTGGCAGTCGGCAATCAATTCCAGCGCCGCTTGCAGCAGCTCGTCGTGAAGTTCAAACAGCCGTTGGCTAAACCCCACCCCCGCAGCAATGCGCTCATAAATCACCAGCGTTGGGGCTTGGGTCAGCGGGCTGCGGCTTTCGGCCATCACCTGAATATCCTCTGGATCACACATCAAATAGAGCGGGGCTAGATTGCCCAGCACATAGGCCAAGCCGCCGAGGGCGGAGCGGGTTTGCTGCCCGGCTTCGGCGCGGCGGTGGCAGGCAGGGCAGAGTGTCACCAAATTATCAAGCTGGTTGGCTTCCAGATAATGCTCGTTTTCCCCTTTGACGTAGCCGTATTCCCGAAACGGCCGTAAATGATGCACATGAAGCGTAATGTCGTCGCCGCTGGCACTGCAGGTGCGGCAACTGTGGCCGTCGCGCCGCAATGCCTTTTGCCGCTGCTGCTGCCAGTTGGGGCCATAATCATTGGGACGCAGCAAAATCCCCTGCTGGTAAAGCTGCTCGGTGAGGGCTTCGCTAAAAATGAGCCAGTAGCCGGACGTTTCCAGCGTCATCTCTGGCAAATCAATTTCGCCAAACCCAAGCGTTTCGTGGCTGTGCCGTTTGATTTTGCGGTAGCTGGTGGCCTGAGTGACAAGGGTCACATCGCCATAGGCACGCTGCACTCCCTCGCCGCTGCTTTCGGCTTCGGGCTGTAGGGCGCGGATGCGGGTGCCGACGTTGGCGCGAGTGTAGTAATCTACGTCAACGGCGCGAACCTGGGCTAAACGGCCGTTCCAATCCAACCTCTCCACCAAAAACGACCGCGCCTGGTGCATATAAATCGCCCCCTCATGCAGCATAAACGGCGCACTCTCCAAATCCACCTCCCCGATTATTTCCGGCGGTGTTTGGTCAACGGCGTGGATAAGAACCGTCTCGCCGCCGCTGGTACGGAGCGAAACCACATTAGCTGGGGCATTTTCCCCCAGCCAGTGGTACTGCTGCCGCGTTTGGTGCAAGGCACCTTCCTCGGTGAGCAAATCGAGCAGGGTACCAAGTGGTTGATCGCCAGCAAACGGCTCATCGAAGCGCAGCGGCAGTTCATAGGCGGCGCATAGCAAGTGCTTAACCATGATTCGCAGGTTGTCGGGGTTGGTGAGGGCGTGTTCGGGCGAACGGCCGAAAAGATAGCGCGGGTGGTTACAGATGTATTGATCGAGCGGACTGTTGTTGGCAACCATCAGCGTCACCGACTGGGCGTTGCGCCGCCCCGCCCTTCCCGCCTGCTGCCAGGTGGAGGCAATGGAGCCGGGGTAGCCGGTGAGAACGGCAACATCAAGCTGTCCGATGTCTATCCCCAATTCGAGGGCATTAGTAGCCACCACCCCCCGCACGAAGCCCTGGCGCAATCCTTGCTCGATTTCACGCCGTTCCAGCGGCAGGTAGCCACCGCGATAGCCAGCAACGGCCGTTTCTTCCCCCTGCTGGTAACGCAATTCATCTTGCAGATAGGTGAGCAGCAGTTCCACCGTTTGCCGAGCGCGGGCAAAGACAATAGTTTGAATGTCGTTGCTGAGGAACGTCAGGGCGGCATCTTTGGCCGCCAGCACCGAACTGCCGCGCAGCCCCAGCTCTGGGTCAATGATGGGCGGGTTGTAGAGGATGAACTGCTTTT
This sequence comes from Anaerolineales bacterium, assembly GCA_020432595.1. The sequence goes on from JAGQGA010000226.1 coordinate 6,316, forward strand.
CGCCACGAGGCGCACCGTTTTGGCTTTCGTCAATGAGGGTAAACGGCCGTTCCACCAGCCGTTCCGCATGTTCCTTGGGGTTGGCTATGGTGGCCGAGCAGCAAATGAACTGCGGGTCGCTGCCGTAAAAGCGGCACAGGCGGCGCAGACGGCGCAGGACGTTGGCAACATGGCTGCCAAACACGCCGCGATAGGTGTGGATTTCGTCCAGCATCACAAATTCGAGATTTTGGAACAGGCCGCGCCAACTGGTGTGGTAGGGCAAAATGCCAGCGTGAAGCATATCGGGGTTGGTGAGCAGAATGCCGCCATCGCGCCGGACTTTGCTGCGCTGGCTGCGGGGGGTGTCACCATCGTAGCTGTGAATGGGGATGGGTAAACGGCCGTTGTTGACCAGTGCTGTCGTCTCCGCTAGTTGGTCGTGGGTCAGGGCTTTGGTGGGGAACAGGTAGAGGGCGCGGGCGCGGGGCTGCCACAACAGCCGTTGCAGCACGGGAATGTTGTAACACAGCGATTTGCCGGAGGCGGTGGCGGTGGCGATGATGACGTTGTGGTGGTCGGAAACGGCCGTTAATGCCGCCAACTGGTGCGTATAGAGTTCTGTGATGCCTTGTTGGGCAAGGGCGGCGGCAATACGGCCGTCAACAAAATCTGGAATGGCAGAGGACACTGCCCCACGCGACGGAAGACGTTCCCAGGCCACGACCTGCTCCATAAACGGTCGGTTGCGGCGTAGTTGCAATAAAAGGTCGGTTAAACCATGGTTTATCATTGAAAATTCGATATGGTAAAAAGTTATAAAATCGTTATAATAATTGCTAATTAAGTTACAGTTTAGCCTTAATGCATTTTACACCATTTTCATGATTGAGGATGACGCATGAAAGAGAACACAGCAACCCTCCAAGTTTATAGTCCACAGCAGGCCAACATTGTTGCCAGTGTCGTCTTAAATGGCTACAACATTCGCGGGGACGGTCCTTTGGGTAAACAAGGCTCCATGCGTAGTTTTACCATTGTTTCTGGTGATTTGTGGGAGCAGTGGGACGTTCAGATGCCGCTGCAACTTCAAGATGACACGGGGAAGTCATCCAATATTCGCATTGCTGCGCTGCCTGTGGAAGATGATGGTTATGGGTTGATTGAGTTTTTGTAAACGGCCGTTTTCTTATCTGACTTCTATGAAAGACCGCTACACTAGCGGTCTTTTTTTATCCAACGAGTTATGCCCGTATGTTGATATAGGGTCTTAATAAGTAGTAGTAGATAGTAGGGGCTGTGGAATTGTGGAAAACTGTTTTGCTACCCATATACGCTACTGCTTTCCCCCTTTGCCAAAAACACCCCCCAGGTATACGGTTGTTGCTTATTCGGCTCTTGTGGATAACAATGGGGAGAAACTTTTAGTTTGGTTTGGGTCAGATGTAAGACGCTTTACATGCTGCTTGCATATCTGGTAGATGGTTCCTCTGCCGCCCCCCATATGTGGGATTGTTGAGGTTGAACGTGGAATTTTTCTATGTCAACCTTTTCCACAAATAGCAGGGTTTTTCCACAACTTTAGGAGAGTTATCCACAGATTTGAGAGGGGGGATCAAAAAAACGGCCGTTTCTGGCAGAAAACGGCCGTTTGCTTTCGATAGTACACCCCCAAATGTAGGGTTGCTGCTGGTAAACTTGCTAGGAATCGTACAGATTTGCCTTTATTTCCAACAGTTCACGTCTGGTAATAGCATCCGTTTCCATCAGCGAAGCAATCTTGTCTACACCATAGAGAATGGTTGTATGGTCG
>JAGQGA010000227.1 GCA_020432595.1 Anaerolineales bacterium
CACGCGACAGGTGCGGCAGGAGCCGCGTGCGCTGGTGCTGCATGTGGTGGAGCTGGATTTAACGGCCGTTTCCCTCCTCGTCACCCCACCCCCCACCAGCAATGGCCGCACCACCACCGACTTCCTGCGCGAATTCGGCCTCCAGCTTGCCATCAACGGTAGCTTTTACCAAATTGACCGCCGCAGCGACAGCGATGACCTCATCCCTCTGGGGCAAACCATCGCCAACGGCGTGGCTTATGCCCCCAGCCGCCAAAATTGGCCCGTTTTGTGCATTCGCAAAGGCAGTGCCGCCATTTACGACGAACAATGCCCAGTCGGCACCGAGCAAGGGCTGGCGGGCAATGTGCGGCTGGTAACCAATAGTGAACCGGTCAACCTCAACGGCCTCCGTTTTCCCGGCCGCGCCATGAGCCAACGGTGGGAAGCACGAACGGCCGTTGGCCTCGACCGCACGGGCAGCAAAATGTGGTTACTGGTAGTAGACGGCCGGCAACCCGGCTACAGCGAAGGTGTCACCCTACCCGAACTGGCCGATTTACTGCATGAATTTGGCGTTTACGAAGCCATCAACCTCGACGGCGGCGGCTCCAGCACCCTGGCAGCGGCCGGCTGGCTACAGCCCACTACCCTCAACGCCCCCGCTGCCCTACGTCTCTTCCCCCTTCAACGCCCCGTCGCCACCCACTTGGGTGTCTATGCCCAACCGTTAGAATAAGGAGTCTCTCGTGGATTTTACAGGGCTGGCAAATCTGGTGCGTGGTGCGTAGTGCGTAAAAGATGATGCACCACGCACCACGTATTCCTCTTGAGCCTAAACCTTTGACATGGCTCGCCAAAGGCCAATAACCAACCCCACTATTTCGGGCGGATGGACGCTAATCAGCTTTTGCTGGCTGGATAGCTGCACCGCGCCGGTGTCGGTATTGCGAAAAAAACGGCCTTCAAACTGGCTGCGAGCGAGGTAAATGCGAGAAAACGGCCGTTTTTCCTCAAAAACCAAACCGCTGCAGCACAATTCCTGCCTTATCTATCCCCGGCTTCATCACCACCACCAACTGATTCGCTTCATACTGGTGCCAACTCTCCCTTTGCTGCACCAATACCCAGGTATCCGTTGTGATCTTGGGCAAAAACGACTCGTCCAGCCTTTCCTCTACCTTGTACCACACATATGCCGGGTTAGTCTGCTCATGCCCAGCCACTGGGCTAGGCGAAGATGGGGTTTGTGGCGGCACCGTTGGGTCAAAGTTGATGATTGGCTCAGGAATACCACCATGCCCGCCTGCTTCCGTTATCGGATCATCCACTCCAAAATCCGTGGGCTGCTGTTCCCGGCGCGGCCAATTTGGCGGCTGCTGCTGGCGTGGGGGAGCTTGGCGCGGCGCAGCCTGAGGCCGCTCTCGCGGCGGAAACCACAGAATTTCGCGCAGCACCATCTGTGATCGCTGCATCTCGGTTTGCAGCAGACCCAAAAAGCCATTTTGTACCGATAGCGTAGCAATTTGGATACGCGGCAGCCATTGTTCAGCCTTAGTATATTTGCCCATTGCCGCCTCGTACTGCTGCGCATGTTCATGGGCACGACCTTCGGCAAAATAGGTCAGGCACAGCGAGGCATTCTCATCGGTAAACTCCCAATGGTGCCGCGCCTCGGCAAAATAATGGCAAGCAGCGTGGCAAGATGCCCAATTTAGATAAATCAGGCCAATGTGAAAATCACATAAGCCCTTTAGATGGTAATCCCCATTTGCACCAATGATACGGCGCGACGAATCCAACGCCCGCTGAATGGCATCGGTCAATTCAGTAGCGCGATATTCATTGTCAATGTCATAGGCTGTCAAAATTTGCTGTGGAACAGCCGGATGGAGCATTAATATTAAATCGGTTAAAGTGATTACGCTGGCACGAATTTCTCTTAAATTACTGGAACTTTGCTGATTCATCTCCTGTTTTCCCTCGATTTCTCTGTGGCGCAATAAGCTGCTGCAGCTCTTGAAGCTGGGGCAGCAATCGGTTGGGCAGCGGCTGGATTTGACGGTTTTGCCAAGCTATTTTCTCTAAATATTCGAGTAAATGCAAGGCAAAGATTTCGCCCATCGCGTCCCCCTCGCCTTCCTGCTGGGCACGCTCCAATCCTTCCAGCACAGCACGCAGCATGGTAATTTCCGCTTCGGCACGCGCCACTTCTATCTCTTCCAGGGCGTTGGCGGCTCCATCGGCACGGATAATTTGCGACTGCTTTTGCCAATGTGACTGCCAGTATTTGATAAATTGATCCGTTACCTGCTGCTCCAGCTTAAACTGGCCGATGCGAACGCGCACTAGCTCAATCCCTTGTTTCTCTAAATTGGCCTGCAGCTTGCGCTCTAACTCGCTTTTGATGGCGTGGTGTGGGTCATAAGCGGGGTTGTCGGGTTGGAGCAGCTCGTTAAGGCTATATTTGGCGATGATGCTGCCCAATGTGCCTTTGGCAGCACCCAAGGGAATATCTTGCCAGGTGGTTAGCTCGCCATTTTTTTTGACGGTGTGGGCATAGGCAGCATGGCGCACGGCATCATAGCTGTAGGGAAAGGGGTTGGCCTTGGTGGGCGGGTCTTCGCCGGTGCTGAGGCGATAAACCACGGTGATGTCGGTGTGGATGGGCAGCCCTTCTTTGGTGGTAAAGGGGGCGTTGCTTTCGCTGCGCTCTTGGGCGTGCAGGTCAATGAGGGTGTGGATGTATTCAAAACGCTGCAAAATATGCCGGCCGGGGCCCAAAATGCGATGAAAACGGCCGTTTTGCTCTGTCGTAATCACATTGCCATTCGCCACCCGAATCAGACCAGGGCCACCCACCCGCAGAATCACCGATGCCTCCCGTTTAGCCAGCCGATCCTCTGTAATGCCAAGGGGAATGGTGGCCGCCGAAATGCGCTGCGGCAAAAATTCCCGCGCCGTGGCGCGGTCGGGCAAATCATACAGCTTCTGGATCACATAGAGGGTGGTAAAGTGTGCCACCCCCCAGCCCAACGCCAGCGGCAGCAGGTGGATGAGGACGGCGGGGTGAAACAAACCAACAAACCAGGCCAGCACTGGGGCGGCCTCGGTGCCAAGCAGGGCAGACAAATCGGGTGGCTGGAGCAGACGTACAAATTGCCAGTAGGCCAGGGCAAAGACGAGCATAAACCAGTAGAGACCGGCACGGGAGCGGCTGCTGGTGGGGGGAGAAACGGCCGTTTGTGGCGGCAACAACTCAGTTTCCGTCATGCCCCACCCTTCTGCGGCTCATCCTGCCGTTCCAGCATGTGCTCAATTTGCTTGGTGGCATCCTGAACCAAATTGGTAATCACGGCATCGGGCAGCTTGGTTTGCGCCATATCGTTATCCATAGCATGGTTGAGCACATCCAGTGCCCGCAGCGTGACAATTTTGATCAGGTTAGTGTTGTCGCTGCGCTTGGCTGCTTCCACATTTTGCACAATCCCTTCGATAATTTCGATTTGGGCACGAGCACGGGCACGGCGAATGCGGCGCACGGCTTCGGCGTTGCCAGCCGCCTGCGCCATTTGGATTTTGCGCTCCCAGTCGGCTTGCCACGTCTCAATACGCTGCTCTTGTACCCTAAGCGGCAACCCCAGCGGTCGAATGCTGACGCTTAAAATTTCGACACCGTATTGGTCAAACTGGCGGGAAAGCTGCTGCCGCAACCGATCTTTGATGTCGTCAAGCGGGGTACGGCCGGCGGCATCTGTCTGGTAAAGCTGGTTGAGCGTGTGCTGCGCCAGGTCAGTCACCAGCAGGCTGCTGGCTTGCGGGGCAACCTGCTCTGTCCAGGGGCGAACCCCGGCTTCAGAGTCAATGCTGTTGAGCTGGATAATCTGGAAAATAGCGTCTTTATCATAGGGATAAAGGAGATCGGGATCTTCGGAGCTGGTTTCGCTGCGCCGCACGCGGAATTTGACGGTAACGGCCGTTTGCACCGGAATCCCATCCCGCGTATTCGCCGCCACCTCCTCGGTGCGCGTTTGCGGCCGCAGGTCAATAATGTCGGTAATGACCTCCCCCAGAGCCAGCCGCACAAAACCAGACCCGGCATCGCGGGAGAACGCCGAACCCGCTGCCAGCGCCAGCACCTCATGGCTCCGCACCATCCCCGCCCCCATGTCACGGAAGCTGTTGGGGATATTGGCATTGCGTACCGGGCGGCGACCCTGAGCCTGTGGCGTAAAAATGGTGCTAATCCCTTCCAAATAGGGGCGCAGCAGCAGATAAAAGCCATCGCCCCAACTGTCCTGGTTGCGGTAGGGCAAAATGTATTGGGCGTAGCGCATGAGGCCAAAGAGGAAGAAGACAAGAAAAACGCCTGCCCAGATGAGTGCTCCCACGCCGCTGGGTACATTGTTGGCCGATAGACGCATCCACAGCCAGACAACCAACAAGACCAGGATGGCTATAGTCAGCCATACAAACCAAATGGAGGGAACGGATTTACTGTCTCGCTTTTTCTTTCTCGCCACGATTGCCAACTATACCATAAATTGTTTGTTGACGACCAAATGAACTTTGCTATAATTCGCCTTCGTTGGGGGCGGTTAGCTCAGTTGGTTAGAGCGCTACGTTGACATCGTAGAGGTCACAAGTTCGAGTCTTGTACCGCCCACTTAAAAAGCCACCGAATTGGTGGTTTTTTTGTTGGGAAACGGCCGTTTATGCAACTAAAACGGCCGTTATTTCATCTTCATAAACAGAACCACTCTCTATTCGATAGAGATTACCGGCTGGTCACTTATTCGCTCAGATCGTGACACAGCACACCTGTTTGTTAATGGGGAACGGCCGTTGCCCCCCTTCGCCTTCTATTATCCCTCGCACATTTCCCCCAAAATCTGCACAATAACGCGACATAAAGAACCGCTATTGGTTTTCATTTTGTTTGGTTTCTCCCGGTTGGCGAAATGCCTAGAATCGTTGACCATCAACGGCCGATCCGTTTGTGACGAGGCGCAGTACACCATCTGCTTGCAGGAGTTTCACACCACTAATTCATCCGAAAACATCAACTTGACCTAGGTGCAGTTGAAGGGTCTGGGCGGGATACAGGCAGATATTGGAAGAGTATCTGCGGCATCATCAGAATTTGCGTAGCAAGGTTGAGGGGGCGGCTGGTGTATGAGCGAGGGCAAGGTTGTGGCTTCAGAGGAGATGGTGAGGGTAACGGCCGTTTCCCCACCCCCAAATTTCCTCTATAATCTCCACATGGCTGAACTCCTCCTGCAAACCAAGCTATTTGCCCCCCCAAAACGGTCGTCCCTCGTCTCCCGCCCTCACCTCATCGCCAAACTCAATCAAGGGCTACAGCAGGGCAGTAAATTGACCCTCATCTCCGCCCCTGCTGGTTTTGGCAAAACGACGCTGGTGAGAGAATGGCTTGATGTGGCGGAACGGCCGTTTGCCTGGCTCTCCCTCGACGAAAAAGACGCAGACCAAACCCGCTTTTGGACTTACTTCTTAGCTGCCCTACAGACAATATCGGCCGATATTGGAGCCAAGCTGCTTCCCTTCCTCCAATCCCCCCAAGTGCTCATTGAACCATTTCTAACAGCCCTGGTCAATGAGATTGTCCTCCTGCCTATGCCATTTGTGCTGGTTCTGGATGATTATCACGTTTTGGATTCTCAGCCAGTAGATGAGATGCTGGCCTTTCTTTTGACGAATCTGCCGCCCCAAATGCACCTCGTCATCACTACCCGTGAAGACCCAAACTTGCCCTTGGCACGATGGCGGGCGCGGCGACAGTTGAGCGAGCTGCGGGCGAATGATTTGCGGTTTACTTTGCAGGAAACGGCCGTTTTCCTCCAACAAATCATGAATCTCAACCTCTCCGAAGCACAAATTGCCACTCTGGAAGCTCGCACCGAAGGCTGGATAGCCGGCCTGCAATTGGCAGCTCTGTCCATGCAAGGGCAAACAGATACCGACCAATTCATCCACGCCTTTCGCGGTAGTCATCGTTTTGTCTTGGATTATCTGGTTGAAGAAGTCCTGCAGTTGCAGCCAGAGAATGTACAAAAATTTTTGTTGCATACCTCTATCCTTGACCGCTTATGCGGTTCACTTTGTGATGCCTTGATGGGTTCCGCCGATGGGCAACAAGCCCTCGAATACCTCGAACATGCCAATCTTTTCCTCATTCCATTAGACAACGAGCGGCATTGGTATCGCTATCATCATCTCTTTGCCGAACTACTACGGCAGCGCTTGGCACAACTAGGCCAGAACGAGATAAACAGCTTACACATCCGAGCCAGCGAATGGTTTGAAACCAATGGCCTGGAACTGGAAGCCTTTCATCACGCAACGGCCGCTCATGATGTTGAGCGTGCGGTGCGTCTGATAGAGGGTGAAGGCTTGCCCCTTTACTTTCGGGGCGAGGTGGTTTCTGTGCAGCACTGGCTTGACTCCTTGCCAGAGGCCGAATTTAAGGTTAGACCATCCTTATGGGTGACATATGCCTCCGTGTTGACCTTGACCGGACGACTGCACGATACCATCGAGGAAATCTTACAGGCGGCGGAGACGGCTTTGCCAAGCACAGCCCATGATGTGCAAACAAACGATTTGCTCGGTCAAATTGCAGCCATACGTGCCATGTTGGGTGTTCCCAAAAATCAGGTAGAAACCATCATCACCCAGTCGCGCCGCGCCCTAGACCTGTTGCACCCTGACAACACGCCGATGCGGACAACCACAACCTGGACGCTGGGTTATGCCTATCAGGTGCAGGGGAATCGGGCGGCGGCCAGCCAGGCTTATGCCGAAACCATCGTCCACAGTCAGAAGTCCAGCAATATCATGACTGAAATAGCAGCAACGACTTGTCTGGGTCAAATTCAGGAAACAGAAAACAAGACCCATCAGGCTGCGGAATCTTTCCAGCGCATCTTGCAAATCGTTGGCGACCCGCCGTGGCCGGCAGCATGCGAAGCGTTTGTGGGGCTGGCTCGCATCCATTATCAATGGAATGATTTGGCCGCTGCGGAACGGTATGGGCAGCAAGGGTTCGTATTGGCGCGGCAGTTGGAGAATGTGGATACGCCTGCGGCCTGTGGCATTCTGCTGGCTCGCGTAAAACTGGCACAAGGGGATGTAGCGGGGGCATTGGCAACATTAGCCGAAGCAGATCGGTTTGTGCAGCAGTATCACTTTGACCATTGGTTGGAGTCAATAACGGCCGTTCGCATCCAACTCCTCCTCCACCAAAACAACCTGACCGCCGCCGCACAACTGGCACAAACACATCAATTCCCCATCAGCCAAGCCCGTGTTTATCTGGCTCAGGGCAAGCCAGACGCGGCACTGACGGCCTTAGAGCCTGTGCATCAACAAGCCCAAGCCCAAAGCTGGGTGGATAAGCAGCTCGAAGTTGCAGTGTTACAAGCCTTAGCCTACCAAGACCAGGGCGACATCACCCAAGCTGTGCAGGCATTGAGTGAAGCGTTGTCATTAGCCACCCCGGGCGGTTTTGTCCGCATCTTTGTGGATGAAGGTGTGGCGATGGCGGCGTTGCTGCGTGAGGTTGGCAAACAAGGGCTTTTTCCAACCTACGTTCAGCAATTGTTGGCTGCTTTTGATGGGGGTGAGGGGCAAACGGCCGTTTCCCAACCCCTGCCCGATCCCCTGTCGGAGCGTGAGCTAGAAGTCCTCAAACTGCTGGCAACCGACATGAGCGGCCCAGAAATCGCCCGTCACCTGATGGTGTCCCTTAATACCATGCGTACCCATACCAAGAGCATTTATAGCAAGCTGGGTGTGGGTAGTCGGCGAACGGCCGTTCGCCGCGCTGAAGAACTCCAGTTGCTATAGCCAATCTCACAAACAAATCAACCAATAAATCACCACCCCAATCACCACATTTGGTGATGACCACTCACCACATTCATCAGTATCCTTTAGCCAGTGAATAACAAGGCACTGACGAGGCACAAGATGAATGACACACACACCCTCACTGAAAACCAGGGCAAAGCAAAACGATATGAAATCCGGCTCAAAGGCCATTTAGATAGCCGCTGGGCAGAGTGGTTTGATGGCTTGACCATCACCTTA
>JAGQGA010000228.1 GCA_020432595.1 Anaerolineales bacterium
AAACGCATTGTTTCCCTCGCTTCCTCTGTGAAGCTCTCTCCTAACTCTGTGTAACTCTGTGCTACTTCTTGTTCAGCGTACAAGAATTTCACTGATAAGGAACGAATCTCTAATCTCCCAACCTCCAATCTCCCTTTTTACGGCGTTAACCCATCCGGCACGCCATCGGGAAACAACTGCTGAATCGCTTCCTCAATGCGGGCGGCACGGTTGCCAGGGTTGGGGTGGGTGCTCATAAATTCGGGGGGCGCACCACCAGATGTTTCTTCCAAAATTTTCATCACGCCAATGAGGGCGCGGGGATCATAGCCAGCGTCTACCATGAACTGTACCCCCAAGATGTCGGACTGTAGTTCATCTTCGCGGCCGTATTTCATGTTAACCATTTGCCCGACCATGACTGCCATTTGCGCTGTCCGTTCATCGCCAGAAGCGACAACCACCGCCCCAGCGATGCCCTCAGTCAGGTTGGCTTTGGCAATGCGCTGCGCCGAATGCCGCGCCACCACGTGGCCTTTTTTTTTTCTCATGCCCCAGCACCCCGGCAAGTTGCCCCTCGGTTTCGAGCCGGTCAAACAGTGCTTTGGTGATAAAAACAGGGCCGCCGGGCAGGGCAAAGGCGTTGATGGTTTGCGGGTCGGCCAGTAGGGTGAATTCAAACTGCCATTCAGTGTCACGGGCGGCACTGCGGTTGACGATGCTAAACCCAACATCATCGAGGTATTGCTGTAGCTGGGGGTCGGGCAGCGCACCGCCATGCTGGGCTGTCATTTCAGGCACAGCTTGCAACCCCATAGCTATTTCCTGGCGGGGGGTAAGGGCAATGTATTGATCTTCGCCGGTGACGGGGTTGTATTCTTTGGATGAATAGTAAGAAATGAGGGCAAAGGCGATCATGATGACGGCCACGATGAGGCGGCCTTTGCCACTGGTACGTCCACCAAAAGCGGGAGCAGTGCGGTATGTTCTGCGTGAACCCATTTTTCCTTCCTCGTTTAGTAACTATACAGGTGTCATACCCGCGCAGGCGGGTATCCATCTTCAGCCTAGGCATGGATTCCCGCGAAAGCGAGAATGACACTCTTTTCCGGGGATGTTTTATTCGACAACAGGGACAAACTCCTCAACTTCCATCGCTTCGTAAATGCCACCAGCGACTGCCCCAAACATGATGTGGGTGGCAACCATGAGCCAGCTTCGCATGGGGAAGAACCAGGGGAAAATGAGGGTGAGCGTATAGAAGTTGATGGCGTAAAAGGCAAGCCCCAGCAGCCCGCCGCCAAGGATGCCGCCAATTAACCCACCTCGGTGAATGACGTAGGCGATGATGAGGGAGAAAGCAATGGAAAGGGCATAGTGGACAATGAGGGCGGCGACAACGGCCGTTAAATCAAACGTTGCTGGTGGTGCCAAAACCCCTTCGCCCAGCAGTGGTGATGCAAACAGCCGCACAAAGACCCAGACATTGCCCCCCAGCACCAGCGGCGAGACAAACCAGTTCAAAATGGCAAACACCGTGCCGCCAATGATCCCACCCCAGACAGCCGCGCTCCAATCCACAAGCTGCCGCATTCGTTTTGTTTGCACTTGCATAGACAAATCCCTCCTATTTCTGTCTTATTCATACAGACCAAGTGCCCTGCATCGTCTACAGTTCGTGGCACTTTAAGCATTCTAATGACACCACAAATAAGAAAAGTAGACAAATCATACCATGTTCCTTACCTGCAAGATGCCATTTTATGGCTTGCCAGGCCAACGCCCCAAAAAGTCTAGCTGGTGGGCGATGTAGACGAGGTCGCCGCTTTCGATTTGGGCGTGGCGTTGGGCGATCCAGTTGTCAAAAACGGCCGTTTCCAATTCTGCGTGCCCTGCCAGTGCCCCGTGCATCGTGTGGACAATAAAGTGGAGGAAGTACGCTTCATCGGCTGGATACGCCCCGTTTTCCCCCGTAAAAATCACCCAATCTGATCCACCCGCTGCCAAAATGGTGCCGCCGGCCGCCCGTAGCTGGTGAAAAAGATGCCGCCCGGTTTGACTGTCGCCGGATAAACGGCCGTTAATCACCCGCTCATCCATCGTTTGATGATACAGCCGTTCGATCTTTGCGTCTAACGCTAGGTCAATCGTTGGCTGCAAAATTGTGGCTCCGTCAAAGTTGATGGAAAAATAAAACAGCCCCCCGGGAGCCAACAAGTCAAACAGCTTTGGCAACGTCGCCGCCACGTCGGTCAAATCCAGCACGGCATGGGCAATGAGTAAATCCCACTGCCGCTGGCCGCTGTGCTGGGCGGCGTAATCATAAAAATCGGCCGTTTCCAGCTCCAGCCGCACGGTGGCTGGCCGCGCTGCCAGCCGCTTTTGCGCCGTGGCAATGTTGTCTGGCTGTTCATCAACAGCCGTATAAACCGCGTGCGTCAGCATATTGTGGTTCACCAGCCGTTCAACCATGGTGCCAATGCCTGCGCCAATTTCCAGCACGCGCAGCGGCGACTGTGGCGACGCGCCGGGCAGTTCCATCGCCAATGTTTGCCACACATGTTTGTTCAGGGCGCGGTCGTCCACGCTCGTTTTGGCCGCCAGATAGCGGGGGAAGGTGTAGGAGAAGGGTTCGGTCATGGGTGTGGAGGGCAGGGGAGCAGGGGAGCGGAGGAGCAGGGGAGATCACCCCTGCTCCCCTGCTCCCCTGCTCCCCCGAATTTTGGGAAATGTCGCTAAAAATTGGTGTATTTTTGCCATGCTCTCCCCCCACGTCGGCCAGCGATGACTGTGAGCCAGGGCAGAGAGGCTGAGGCGGGTGAGTAGGGCGCGGTCTTGGTGTAGGATGGTTAGTTGCTGCGCTAAGGCGACGGTATCGTCGGGGGCAATGAGAAAGCCGTTGTCACCGTCGTGGATGATTTCGCTCGCGGCACCGGCCGTTGTGCCAATGGCTGGTAGCCCAAAAGCCATTGCTTCCAGGTAGACAATGCCAAACCCTTCGTAGCTGGATGGGACGACGAGCAGGTGGCTGCGGGCAAATTGGTCGGCTAGGGCGTCATCGGACAGAGAGCCGTGGAGGGTGACGTTGGCGGCGAGGTTGTACTGGGCAATTTGGCACTGGATGTGGGTAGTGTAGGCGGGGGAAACGGCCGTTTCTCCCACCACCGCCAGCCGCCAATCCGACCGAGGGAGGGTTGCCAGTGCGTCTAGCAGCGTGTGCAGCCCTTTGCGTGGGATGAGGTTGCCGACAAAGAGCAACTGCAAGGGGGCTGTTTGCTGCGCCCTTGCCGCTACTTCAGATGGGGTGATAGTTGGGTTAAATCGGTCTCCGGCGGGGGTAGCAACCACAAACGGCCGTTTTTTCCCCACCAGTTCCTCCGTCACCCGCCGCGTGGTTTCGCTGTTAAAGACAAAGCCGTCTACGCTGGCAAGATAACGCCGCTCCACCTGCCGGTAGAGCCAGTTTTGCCACGCTGGGCGGGCTTCGCTGCAGCGCAAATGGTGGACAATGCTGACCAATGGCACTTGCCCGCGCAGCCGTCGGTTGAGCCAAAAGAGGGAGGGGTGGTTGAGTTCGTCTTGGAGGAGGAGATCAAAACGGCCGTTTTCCACCTGTTTTTGCAGCTTCCGTGACCAATTATGCGCCAAATGCCGCCCATAGTTCGTCCACGGCAGCGACACGATCTCCACCGTCTCCCCTGCCGCCCGCAGGTGCGCCACCAACTTCCGGTCATACAAATAGCCGCCAGAAACGGTGTCAAGCGTGCCGTAGATGATTAGCCCGATGTGCATGGGGGAATAGGACGCAGATTTACCTGATTATCCTGATGTTTTAATCAGTTCAATCAAGCAAATCTGCGTCCCATCTCTTATTTCAACGCCAACCGATAGCTTGCCCAAGCGATCTCGTTTTCCCAAATTTGCACCGTGAGGGCGTTGAGGTTGGGGGCATTGATGCGCTCGGCCAGCTTTTCGCAGAAAATGCGGGAGAAATGCTCAATGCTGGGGTTTAGCCCGGCAAATTCCGGCAAATCGTTGAGCGTTTTGTCCTTATAATGGCCCACCAACGCTTCTAAATTGCTTTCGATGTCTACGATGTCTACCAGATAGCCATGCTTGTCGAGGGTTTCGCCCTCAAGCTGGACTTCGACATAATAATGGTGGGAGTGCCACTGGTTTTCGGCTCCCCAATCGCCGCCGACCAGAAAATGCTGGCCGACGAAATCACGTTTAACGGCAACTTTGTACATAATTGGGAAATTGGAGATTGGGGATTGGAGATTGGAGATTGTGAACCTTCACGAATCTCCAATCTCCAATCTCTAATCCCCATATTGAAAGATAATTTGTAAAACCTCACCCGGCTGCTCATCAAGCAACCGATATGCTTCGGCGGCTTGGGCGAGGGGAAAGCGGTGGGTGATGAAGGGGGTGGGGTTGTGGCGTTGGAGCATGTCCCAGGCGGTTTGCAGGCGGCGGGGCTTGGTCCAACGGCCGTTCCACTGCGGCGCAATGGTGCTAACCTGGCTGCTGATGAGCCGGATGTGGTTGCGGTGAAAATGGCCGCCCAGGTTGAGGGTGGCCTGCTTTTGCCCGTACCACGAGCCAACGATAATCCGCCCGCTGTAGCCTGCCGCCGCAATGGCTTGATCCAGCGCGGCCGGATTGCCCGATAGCTCATAAACGAGGTCGGCTCCGGCAAACGGCCGTTGCGGCTGGTCTTCACCCTGCCGTTCCTGTAATCGTTCCCTCAGTTCTGCCACCACATCCAGCCGCATGGGGTCAAGGCTGGCGTGTGCGCCCCGCTTTGCCGACCATTCCCGCCGCAGCGGGTAAGCATCGAGGGTGATGAGGCTGGCGAGGGGCAACTGTGCCAGCAGCGAGGTCGTTAGCAGCCCAACAACCCCTTGCCCAAAGACGGCCACCTGTTCGCCAATGATTGGCTGCCCGTCCATGAGGAAGGAAACGGCCGTTTCCATGTTGGGCAAAAACGCCGCCATCTCTGCCGTGACCTCCTCTGGTACCGGCAAACAATCTTCCAGCCGCGCCGTGAAGTGAGTTTGGTGGGGCTGGAAGGAGAAGAGTAAACGGCCGTTCCATCTCTCATCTACCCCTACCCCCGTTTTAATTACCCGCCCCACCGCCGCATAGCCATATTTGAGCGGATACGCCATTTCCCCGGCCAGAGACGCAATGGTGGCATCGGCGGCAATGCCCGTGGGCATTTGGCCGCGATAGAGCAACATTTCCGTACCGGCACTGATGGCAGAAACGACAGTTTGCAGCAGCATCTCCCCCGCCGCCGGGCGCGGCAGCGGCTCTTGGCGCAGTTCAACCTGGTGGGGGGCAGTGAAGAAAAGGGCGTGGCGGGACATGGGACATGGGGAAGACTGGGGATTGGAGATTGGAGATTTCACCAATCTCCAATCTCTAATCTCCAAATCTCACATTTTCAACATCCGCAATCAACACCAAATCCTTGCCGACTTGGTGGTATTGATGGTTGACGAGTTGGGGGAAAAAACGGCCGTTTTGCCCCGTTTTTTGTGGTTCGACGGCTGTCAGGCCACCCAAATAAAGGGGTGCCACCGTGACGACAACCCGATCCACCACGCCAGCGGTGAGAAAGCTGCTGATAACCTGCGACCCGCCTTCCACCATTAGGCTGTGGTAGCCAGCTTCCTTGAGCCGGGGCAGCAGAGCCGTTAGGGAAATACGGCCGTTTTTGTTGGCGGGCAACTGCCACACCTGCGCCCCGGCCGCTTCCAGCGCGGCTTGTCGCACCGGGCCGGCGGTGGGCAGGGTAGCGATGATGGGGCGACGGGTCATGATTTTGATGTCAGACGGGCAGCGCAAATGGCTGTCGAGAACAACGGGCTGTGGGTTTTCCCCTGGCACCAGCCGCACCGTCAGGCTGGGGTTGTCGGCCAGCACCGTGCCAATGCCCACCAAAATGCCGTCGTGGTTGGCGCGAAGTTGGTGGGTGAAACGCATGGATTCGCTGCCACTGATGGCGGTGGGCTGGCCGCGCTGGACGGTGATGGAGCCATCCAAACTTTGGGCGTAGCTGAGGGTGACAAAGGGGCGGTCAGAGCGGTGGCCGGGTTGAAGCTGGGAAAGAGGGGAGTGGAGGGGAAAACGGCCGTTTGTCCCCACCGCCACCCGTTCCAAATCCAGCAAATGGCGCATCCGCTTGACCTTGGTCTCCAGATACGCCGCGTTTTCTTCATGGCTTGCCACTTGCAGCGGCACTCGTTCCGTCACCCGCAGCCCTGCCGCCGCCAAACTTTCAATCTTAGCCGGGTTGTTAGTCAGCAGCCGCAGCGACCGCACCCCCAAATCATGCAGCATCAGTGCCGCCACCGAATAATCCCGTTCGTCCGCCTGGTGGCCGAGCAGCAAATTGGCATCTACCGTGTCATACCCTTCATCCTGCAAATTGTAGGCACGAAGTTTGTTCCGCAGACCAATACCCCGCCCCTCTTGCCGCAAATAAAGAATGATCCCTGCTCCTTCGCTGGCGATAAGCTTGATCGCCTGGTTAAGCTGTGGCCCACAGTCGCAGCGCAGTGACCCCAGCACGTCGCCGGTAAAGCATTCGGAATGGATGCGAACGAGAACGTTGTCTCGCCGGGTAACGTCTCCTGCCACCAATGCCAAATGCTCCTTATCGTCTATGTCTGTGCGGTAAAGTGACAGGGTGAACGTGCCATCGGCCGTGGGAATGCGGGCAGAGGTTTTGGAGACAATTGGCTGCGTCATGCGCTTAATGTTACCGTTTTGGGGGTACTTTTGGCAAAATCCCTCATGATTTATGAAGGCGATGTTTTCATTTACGGCCGTTTTCCCACAAAGCCGCGTGCTTGCCAGGCGGCGTAGAGAAGGATTGAGCCAGCAACGGCGGCGTTGAGCGATTCGACGTGGCCGCGCATGGGCAGTTGCAGCAGGTAATCGCAGCTTTTGCCCACCAAACGACGCAGCCCGTCCCCTTCATGCCCCACGACAATGGCGATGGGGATGTTGAGGTCAACTTCTTCCAGCGAACGGGCATCTTCGGCCAAATCCATGCCGACGACCCAAATGCCGGCCGTTTGTAGCTGGCGCATGGTGCTGACAAGGTTGGTGACTTGGGCAATATGCAGGTGTTCGGCCGCGCCGGAGGAGTATTGGACAACGGCAGGGGTGATTTCAGGGGCGCGGCGGTCTTGCACCACCACGCCATGCACGCCACAAATCTCGGCGGTGCGGAGCAGGCTGCCAATGTTTTGCGGGCCGTGCAGGAGGTCGAGGAGGAGGAGAAACGGCCGTTCTTCCCGCCTTTCCGCCACCCCCAAAATCTCATCCACACTGCTGTAAGGGTACGCCCCCACCTCCAACGCCACCCCTTGGTGCCTCCCATCCTGCGCCAACTGCCCCAGCTTTTGCTTGCTGGCCGTCTGCACCGGCACCCGCCGCCCCCGCGCCGCCTGCACAAAGACATTGTGGGTTTTCTTATCCAACCCCTCTTGTAACCAAAGCTGGTGCAGATCCCGGCGGCTGCCACGCAGGGCTTCGAGGACGGTGTTGCGACGGGTAAGAATGTCGGCCATAAAAATAAAAGTAATCGGTAACCAGTGATCGGTTACTGATGACCGATCACTGATTACCGATCACTGATTACTCTGCTTTCCAAATCGTCCCATCCGCCCGGTCTTCCAGCGCAATGCCAAGCTCTTTAAGCTGATTGCGGATCTGGTCGGCGGTAGCCCAGTCGCGGTTGGCGCGGGTCTGAGCACGCAGGTTGATGAGCAGCCGAACGAGGCCATCCTCGCGTTCGGCGTTGGCACCAGCGTCAGCCTGTTCTGGCACAATGCCCAGCACATCGCCACCCAGCTCGCGGTAAAGCTGGTCAATGGCCTGGAGTGTGTCCTGCGTATGCGGCCCTTGCTCGTTTAGCAGCGTGTTGACCTTGCGCGTTAGCTCTTGCAGCACGGCCAGGGCGGCAGGGGCGTTGAAGTCGTCGTTCATTTTTTCAATGAAATCCGCCTTTACGCCGTCGAGCATGGCAAGCACGGCTGGGTTGGCTTCACCAGCGGCGGCGTGGCGCAGTTGTTCCCGCGTCAGTGAGAC
>JAGQGA010000229.1 GCA_020432595.1 Anaerolineales bacterium
GTTCTTTATCCTCTCTTCGCGCAATCTGAAAATTTTAACCCGTGACCGCTTTAGCCTGGGGCTTATGCTGGCAGCTCCACCGCTGGTAAGTTTGCTCGACGTGGTATTGTCTCGTGTTTTGAACAAAGCTCCGTTTGATTTTGTCACCGGTAAGCTGCCTGAAGTCATGATTACCCTCTTCCTGCTTTCTGTTTACGGGGTCATGGTTGGCGGGCTGGCGCAAATGCGCGAAATTGTCAAAGAGCAGGATATTTACAAGCGGGAGCGATTGGTTAATTTGCGGCTGTTCCCCTACATTTTGTCTAAAGTGTGGGTGGCGGCACTGCTGGCGGTGTATGGGGCTGTTGTCTATACTGTTGTCCATTATGTATCGTTTGACATGCCGGGCGGGACGACGGAGTTTATCTATGTTTTGGTGTCGTTGACGCTGGCGACGATGGCGGGGATGATGTTGGGGCTGTTTGCCTCGGCGGTGTCGCCTAACGCCAACTCAGCTCCGCTGATTGTGGTGCTGCTGATGCTGCCGCAAATTGTGCTGGGCGGGGCGCTGGTTCCCTTACCTCCTAGTGTGACCACGCCGATTTCGACGCGCTGGGCGTTTCAGGCATTTATGGCGGTGACGGGTTCGGGGTCGGATGTGGCGCGGGATGCTTGTTGGACGACGCTGGATACGGATCAACAGAAAGCGCTGACCTTGGAGCAGAAGAACCAAAATTGTAATTGTATGGGGGTGAATGCGCTGCATCAGGAAAGCTGTAATTATCC
This sequence comes from Anaerolineales bacterium, assembly GCA_020432595.1. The sequence continues at coordinate 766 of JAGQGA010000229.1, forward strand.
GGGGCTGGGGGCGTTTTATACCCCGGCGGTTGATTTGCCACAGCCGGAATCGCTGACAGAAGCTCCGCCGGAGAAGCCTGTGGAACCGCTGGAACCGGTGATTCCGCCGCAGCCGGAGGAGCCGGCCGACCAGTCTGACCTGGTAGCGCAGGGTGAATTCCGTGAGGATTTGCTGGCGTGGCAGCAGGAAGCTGAGGCGATTCAGGCGGGTTATCGGGCAGATATTGAGGCGTATCGGGCCGAATTGGCGGTTTTTGAGGCTGAGGTGGGGGCGTATCAGGAGCGGTTTGCCAACCGGGAGCGGGAGCGCGTGCAGTGGCAAATTGCTCAGGAATCGTCGGTGCTGCCGGCCGAAGAGTTGATTCGCCAGTTTAATGAGGGGTACGGCTGGACGTTTGTGGACAAGAATAATGCAGATGTTTATCCGGGTACGGTTTTCCAGACCTGGATTGCCCAGACAGTGATTATTCTGGTGTTGTTTGGCCTGATTGTGGTGCTGCAAAAGCGCAAGGATATGGTGAAGTGATGCCTGTACAAGACGGTATGGCGCGGCGGGTGATGGCTTTGGCTTTGGCGGTGGTGGCAGGGCTGGGTTTGCTGTTAGTGGCGTGCGGTGGGGCGGACGCAGGGGAGGCGAACCAGGCGGCGACGGCGACGGCGCTGGCGGCGCGGCTGGGTGGTGGGGGTGGTGAGACGGGTGAGGGGGGAGAAACGGCCGTTTCTTCCACCGACAGCACAGCCACCGACAACGCCACCTCAACCCCATTGCCCCCCTCGGAAAACCTACAGGCCGTGCAGGCCACCGCCACCGCCCGCGCCTTGGAAGCCGAGGCCGCCCAGGCGGCAGCGGCTGATGCAGCCAATGCCAATGCGGCTGCCACGGCTGCTGCCGAAGAACCCATTCGCGCCGAACTGGCGACCTATGGGGTTGACTCCAGCGTGGGGCGGCTAGGGTGGATTCATCCGCCGGAACTACTGGATGTCGAAGGGTACATGGGCTACACCTACACCAACCGCTTTTTGGCAACCGTGGCCCGTGATTTCGTCATCTCGGCCGACATTACCTGGAACACCCAGTTTGGCACCACTGGCTGCGGCTTTGTGCTGCGTACCGATGGCAACGAGGAGTCGCTGAACCAATACATGGTCATTGCCACACGCGGGGCGCAGGGGCATGTGGGGTTTGTGACGATGATTGACGGCGAGGTAGACCTTGACCAGTCGCAGGACATTTATGCCAACGGTATTGACCCCTTGTTTGACTGGCAAAATGATTCGACCAATAAGATTGCTGTTGTAGGGCGAGGTGGCACTTTTACCATCTATACCAACGGCACTGAAATTGGGCAGATTACGCCGGAAACGGTGTATGAGAAAGGGTTTGTAGCGTTTGTGGCACTAAACGAGTCGGGCTATACGCGCTGTCAGTATGACAATGCGTGGCTCTGGCTGTTGAATGAGTGATCGGTGTTCAGTAATCGGTAATCAGTAATCGGTAATCAGTAACAAGGTCACTGATTAATGGTTACTGATTACTGGTTACTGGTAAGTGAAAAGATGGCAAAACAAAGCTGGATTGGGGAAAAGCTGGGGGGACGGTACGAAATACAGGAATTGCTGGGGCAGGGGGGGATGGCGGCTGTTTACAAGGCGTTGGACCCAAATCTGAATCGGGTGGTGGCGGTGAAGCTGATTCACCCCCATTTGTCAAGCGATGGGGATTTTGTGAAGCGGTTTCGGCAGGAAGCTGCTGCCGTGGCGCAGTTCCGCCACCCAAATATTGTTCAGGTCTATGACTTTAACAATGATGGGGATACGTACTACATCATTTTTGAATATGTGCCGGGCGAGTCGCTGCAAGATCGGCTGAAGCGGCTGGTGGATAACGGCCGTTCTTTCTCCATTGACGAAGTAATCAAAATCGCTTCTGGCGTGGGCAGTGCGCTGGACTATGCCCATCGGCAGGGGGTGGTGCATCGGGATGTGAAGCCCGCTAACGTCATGCTCAATATCCACGGCGATGCCATTTTGATGGATTTTGGCATTGTCAAAATGGTGGGCGGCACACAGCACACGGCTACGGGAGCCGTTGTTGGGACGGCACGCTATATGTCTCCAGAGCAGATTCGGGGGCAGGTGCTGGACGGCCGTTCTGACATTTACTCGCTGGGGACGATGCTGTATGAGATGGTGGCGGGGAAACGGCCGTTTGAATCCGACTCCGCCATGACCCTCATGATGATGCACGTCAGCGACCCCGTGCCAGACATCAGCAAAGTGCGTTCCGATGTGCCGCCGGGGCTGTCTGCCGTCATTAACAAGGCACTCGCCAAAGATCCAGCCAATCGGTATCAATCGTCTGGGCAACTGGTGAGCGATTTACGCAAGGTAGCGGCCGGGGAAACACCAATGGCCGTTGGTGCGCGGGCTGCTGTTGTTCCTCCGCCCGATATGACCGTTGTTGAGCCACTCACCACGCCGCCAGCCAGCAAACCTGCTCCGCCGCCCGACCACACCATTGTTGAGCCGCCGAGCCAGGCAACATCACAGACGGGGTCGCGTGGGGCAACGGTACCACCGCGCACCACCAACCCGCCAGCTAAACCAGCTACGCCGCCAGCGGAAACGCGCCAGCCTGCGGCAGCAGCCACCGGGGGCGGCAACCGCAACCTGATGCTGATTGGGGGGGCCGTGGGGGTGCTGCTGCTCCTCTTGTTGGTTGGTTACGCCACAGGGCTGTTTGGTGGGGGTGACGACGGCAATAATGGGGCGCAAACAACGCTGGTGGCGGTGACGGGTGATGAGACAAGTACACCAGAAACGGCCGTTGTTGACAATCCAACCGCCACTACCCAAGCCGAACCAACGGAGGCCACCGAGCCAACCGCAACTACGGAGGCAACGGCGACTACCGTGCCGACTGCTACGGCTACGGCTGAGCCAACTGCCACCGCTACGGCCGCTGCAACCGATACGCCAGCGCCCACCAACACCCCTGCACCGACCAACACCCCGCCGCCGCCAACGGACACGCCCGTACCGGCCGGCCCAGATGTAGCCATTACCGGCATTTCTGTTGCCAACGACCGCTATATTGTGGATTATGTAACTAACGGCTATACCGAAGTGTTGCCGGGAATGCACGTTCACTTTTACTGGAACAACATCACGGCGACGCAGGCTGGCGTGGGTGGTGGCGGCTCCTGGTTTGTTTGGGGTGGCCCGCGCCCGTTTGATGGCTATACGGTTGGGGAACGGCCGAGTGGCGTAACCGCGATGTGTGCCGTGGTTGCTAATGCCGACCATACGAGTATCCCGTCTACGGGGAATTGCTGGCAACTGCCATAATTGGCCGCCAGTCAATTGCTTGAGTAAATTTCCTCGTTCTATATTGTTTTAGGGAGATTAGAGATTGGAGATTGGAGATTGGTCAATCTCCAATCTCCATCTCTAATCTCTTTTTTTGTGCATGATTTGGGGGATGAGATAAGGAGAACCAACCAATGAGCAACTATGTCGCCGCAATTGACCAGGGAACGACGAGTACCCGCTGCATGATCTTTGACCGCAGTGGGTCGGTGGTGAGCATTGACCAAAAAGAACATCAACAAATTTACCCGCAGCCGGGTTGGGTGGAGCATGATGCGCTGGAGATTTGGCAGCGGACGGAGGAGGTGATTCGGGGGGCGATGGGAAAAACGGCCGTTTCTCCCCACGAAATCGCCGCCATCGGCATCACCAACCAGCGCGAAACAACCCTCGTTTGGGATCGCCACACAGGCAAGCCGTATTACAACGCCATCGTTTGGCAAGACACCCGTACTGACAAAATTTGCGCCGCTCTTGCCAAAGAGGGTGGGCAAGACCGCTTCCGTGCCCGCGTCGGGCTGCCCCTTGCTACCTACTTCTCTGGCCCCAAAATCCGCTGGATTCTCGACAACGTGCCGGGCGTGGCCGAAGCCGCTGAACGGGGCGATGCCATCTTTGGCAACATGGACACCTGGCTCATTTGGAACCTGACCGGCGGTATCAATGGGGGTTCCCACGTCACTGATGTTACCAACGCCAGCCGCACTATGCTCATGAATTTACAAACGCTCGACTGGGATGACGAAATTTTGAGCATCATGGGCATTCCTGCCGCCATGCTCCCCCGCATCGTCCCTTCCAGCGACCCCCACACCTGGGGCAACACCCTGCCTAATGGGCCTTTTGGCTTGGCTATCCCCATTTGCGGTGATTTGGGCGACCAGCAGGCGGCGACCGTCGGCCAAACCTGTTTTGGCGTGGGCGAGGCCAAAAACACCTACGGCACTGGCTGTTTTATGATTCTCAACACCGGCACCGAAATTGTTCATTCGCAAAACGGGCTTTTAACAACGTTAGGCTATAAGCTGGGCAGCGACCGCGCCGTCTATGCCCTGGAAGGTTCCATTGCCATCACCGGGGCGCTGGTGCAGTGGCTGCGCGACAATTTGGGGCTAATTCGCAATGCCGCCGAGGTAGAAACGCTTGCCAACAGCGTGGCCGATAATGGGGGCATCTACTTTGTCCCTGCTTTTTCCGGCCTTTATGCCCCCTACTGGCGCTCCGATGCGCGGGGAGCCATTGTGGGGATGACCCGCTATGTCAACAAAGGCCACATTGCTCGCGCCACGCTGGAAGCCACGGCATACCAAACGCGGGAGGTGCTGGAGGCGATGAAAAAGGATTCGGGCGTGGAGCTAACCGCGCTTAAGGTTGACGGTGGCATGGTGCATAACGAACTGCTGATGCAGTTCCAGTCCGACATTTTGGGGGTGCCGGTGGTGCGTCCGCAGGTGGCAGAAACGACGGCACTGGGGGCAGCCTATGCGGCTGGGCTGGCGGTTGGCTTTTGGGACAACCTCAACGATTTGCGCGACAATTGGCAAATTGCGCGGACGTGGCAGCCGCAAATGGACAGCGAGCAGCGGGAAAGGTTATACGCTGGCTGGCTTAAGGCAGTCACGCGAACGTTTGATTGGGTGGAAGGGTAAATATACCGAACGAGGGTATAAACTGGCATTCTGTTGGCATATGATGAGTACAAAGTCGTATTGTCTGGCCTGTGACCATCCGAACAACGGCCGTTTCCTACGGGTTATATACCTGAATCCGTTTGCTGGGAACGCGCTGGGCAAGGCGGGTCATGGATTTTTGCACCTCGCGGATAATTTGGGCTTTGTCGAGAGTGAGGTGGCGGCGGTTATGGAGGAGCAAACGGCCGTTTACCACCACCGTCTGCACATCACCCGCCCGCGTGTTGTAGACTAAACCGGCCGTTAGGCTGTGGCGCGGCTGCTGATGCACCCCGTCCATGTCAATTAGCACGATGTCGGCCAGATAGCCCGGCTGCAAACGGCCGATTTTTTCTCCCAGCCCCACCACTGCCGCGCTGCCGTGAAAGGCAATGTCGAGGACTTCGTGCAGCGGCATCACCTCCGGGTCGCGGGCTTCGTGTTTTTGCAGCAGCACCATCAGCCGCATACTTTCCAAAATGTCGAGCGTGTTGTTGCTGGCCGCGCCGTCGGTTGCCAGCCCAATGGGAATGCCCGCCTGCCGCAGCGCGGGAATGGGGGTGAGGCCGGAGCCGAGCTTGAGGTAAGTTTTGGGGGCGTGAGCGACACCAACCTGCTTGGCCTGCTGTAGCAAGGGAATATCGGCGGGGATGATGCCGCAGCCATGGGCGATGATGGTGGGCAGGTCGAGGATGCCGGTTTCGGCCAGCACCTGAATGGGAGTTTGCCCCCGTTTTGCCAGACTAGACTCGGTTTGGCTCATTTCCTCGGCGGCGTGGATGTGGATGCCGATGCCCAACTGCCGAGCGTGAGCCACGGCGGCGCGGAGAAAGTCATCATCGCAGGTGTAGGGGGCATGGGGGGCCATCCAGGTGGTGATGCGGCCGTTGGCTTGGTTGTGCCACTTTTGGGCAAAAACGGCCGTTTTTTCCAACCCTTCTTTCCCGTGGCTGCCAAACGCCGTCCAGCCCAGCGCCGCCCGCGTCCCCGCCTGCACCACCGCCTCGGCCGCTTCATCCATAAAAAAGTAATGGTCGGCCACCGTTGTCACCCCATTTTCAATCATTTCCGCCAGAGCAAGCTGCATCCCCCAATAGACATCTTCCGGCGTGAGGTTGCTTTCCAGCGGCCAGATGTAGTCGTTAAACCAGCGATGCACCGTCACATCCTCGGCCAGCCCGCGAAAAACAACCATCGGAGCATGGGCGTGGGTGTTCATCAGGCCGGGGATGGCAAGCTGTCCATTGGCGACCACCACCTGCTGCGTGGCGGGTGGGTCAGGCTGGGTGGGTTCAATGGCGGCAATGCGGTCGCCTTTAACCCCAATATCTACAGCATGGCGAATGGTAAAACGGCCGTTTTCCGGCACAAGGGCGTTGCAGTTTTGGATGAGTAAGTCAAACATAGATGGGTTGTGGGGAGTAGGGTGTGGGGAGTGGGGAGATTTTACACCCTACTCCCCACGCCCTACTCTTCACGCTATGGAGCCGCCGACGGCAGCAAAAAGTCCGCCGCTCCCCAGCCCTGCGTCCCGTCCGGCAATTCCACTTGCCACCAGAGCAGGTCGTTGCCTTCGGCTGGGCCGCTTAACACCAGTACAATTGACCCCTCCTCGGCAATGGTGACGGGCGGGTTGCTGGTGTTGGGGCCACCGCGAATGGTCAGCCCCACGCCGCCGGTGTCGGCCACGACGGCGTAAAAGCCGACGCGCACCTCAGGTGGAGCTACGGCGTTATCGGGGGTGGGGATGGGGGTGAAGGTGGGGATGGGGGTAGGGGTGGAAACGGCCGTTGTGGGGGCAGGCGTGGCACTGGGCGGAGCCGTCAGGATAATGATTGTTGGTTCGGGCTGCGCCCCCACGTCCAGCGGCGGACGCAGCAAAAACGCCCGCAAAATGGCAAACGCCACCGCCAGCGAAATCAGGGTGACAATCAACCCCAACCCCAGCCACAGCCAGGGAATCGGTTCTTTTTCTTCGTAAGGCCGGGAACGGCCGTTATCGTTCATAAAGGTGGTTATTGGAGATTGGAGATTGGAAATTGCCATTAGTGCAGCGACAATCTCCAATCTCTAATCTCCAATCTCTAATTCTTCTCCCGCAAAAACGCCAGCAATTTTTCCAGCGGCCAGGTGTTAACCACGTTTTCGGCCGTGGCCCAGCCGCGCTGGGCAGTGGCGATGCCGTAGTGGAGCAGGTCAAAATGGCTGACGTGGTGGGCATCGCAGTTGATGGCGA
>JAGQGA010000022.1 GCA_020432595.1 Anaerolineales bacterium
CGCCAACATACTCTGAATTTCCACTGGCAGCGTCCGGGCATCTACAATAAACCCGTTTGGCAGCTGCACCATCCAGGCCAGCGAATTCTGCTCCATCATGCTCGGCAGCGTCCAGTTCGGGTCAAACTGGTACATATCAAACAGATCGCGGATCTGTTTTGATTTGGCTAAACCTGATGACTGGCTCACGCCAAACGCCGCATACAGCTCCGTCGCCGACATATATGGCTCAAAGCTCTGATCATACAGGAAATTAACCAACCCCAGCGCGTGGACTACCCCGCACGCCCACCCCTTCGCCTGCCCTCGCATAATCGGCGACGGCCGTTTTCGCGCCAACGCCGCTGTCAGAAATTGCGCCATCTCCTTGTATTCCCGATTCAAATATTGGTCACAAAAAGCATCGGTGACAGCAACAATCGCCTCATATTTCTCTTTCGCCTGCTTTGGTACCCGCAGTGATTTTTGACTCTGACTCATCTCGACACCTTTCCTTATTTCTTCCGCCAGGAAACAATACATTTCAACTTGTTGCCATAGTACTTTGATTGTCGCAAGAATCCAAATGTTTAGCCAATTGCCCTGCCTCCAGCTTCCGATTAAAATGTAGCTCAGGTGAAAAACATGAGAAAACGACCCTATACAAATGAAGCTGAACTGACGCTGCTCCAAGATTTTAATGCAGCAGCCATTGCCGCCACCAATCATTGCGGCTATGTCCACCCTGGCGACATCCCCCATCGCCTTTTTAATGGCAACAAATATTATGATCCCGCCGAAGTGATGACCATTTGGGAAGATGAGCAGGGAATAGCGGCCTGGCTGCTGGTTGCCCCACGCCACAAAAGTTATGATGCCCAACTGCGCCCCGATTTGCGCGGCGGCCAACTTGAGCGTGACGTGCTGGAATATGCCGCTCCCCGCCTCATTGAGCTAATGCAGCAGCACGGCATTGAGGGCGACTGCATCTATACCGATGCCTTTCGCCGCGACACGACTCGCAGTGAACTACTGCTCGACCTGGGCTGGCAAGCGGCCGACAATGAGTCGCCCTACGTCTTGAACCACATGGAAATCAAGACTGTGGAGGTGCCACTATTGCCGAAAGGGTATTCGTTCCAGACAGCCAGAGGTGTTGAAGATGCGGCGGCTCTGGCCGAGGTGCATGGCGGCTCGTTTGGCTCAAGCTGGACTCCGGAACTGTATCGGCAGGTGATGGAATCGCCTGGCTATGCGCCGGAACGGGAGCTGGTTATCCAAACGCCGGAGGGCAATTATGCAGCCTTCACCGTGATCTGGTATGACCACCTCAACCGCACCGGGCTGTTTGAGCCAGTTGGCACGCATAAGGATTATCATCGCCAGGGATTTGGGCGGGCAATCGTTTTGTATGGGCTGCAACAAATGGCGGCGGCGGGGATGAAATTCGCTACGGTGGCTCATTTTGGGCAAAATGAGGCGGCTCGTAGGCTTTATCAAGGCTGCGGTTTCCAACCGTGGTATCTGTTGGATGACTACGTGAAGCATTTTTAGGGGATGATCTTTACTTCGGCCACACGGCTGTCATTCCTGCGAAAGCAGGAATCCATACGCTTGGATTCCCGCTTTCGCGGGAATGACAATTTACCTCTGGTCAAAACCAGGGCTACTTCCATTTTTTATTATGTCAATTCTAACCGCAAGCAACATTAGCCAAGCGTTTGGCGCGGATGATTTGTTTGATAATGTCAACGTGCAGATGGCTGACAAAGACCGGATTGGGCTGGTGGGGCCGAACGGCAGCGGCAAGACGACGCTGCTGCTGATTTTGGCGGGGCTGCTGGAGGCCACCACAGGCGAAGTGGCGCGGGCGCGGGGGCTGACGCTGGGGTATTTGCGGCAGGAGGCGGTGCTGACCTTTGCCGGGCAGGATAACACCATTTATGAAGAGATGCTGACGGTGTTTGCCGAGCTGCGAGCCATGGAAACGCGGCTGCGCGAGCTAGAAGCGGCGATGGCGGCGGGAGAGATGGGGGAGGCGGTGCTAGATGAATACGGCCGTTTACAAGAAGCCTATGATCACGGCGGCGGCTATGATTACCCGGTGGACATTAAACGGGTGCTGCTGGGGCTAGGGTTTGGCGAAACGCAATGGCAAACGCCGCTGGCACACCTAAGCGGGGGGCAGAAGACGCGGGTGCTGCTGGGGCGGCTGCTGTTGGAGAAGCCGGATCTGCTGATTTTGGATGAGCCGACGAACCATTTGGATTTAACGGCCGTTGAATGGCTGGAAAAAACCCTGCGCCAATGGCACGGAGCGCTGCTCATCGTCAGCCACGACCGCTATTTTTTGGACAAAGTGGTTGACCAAGTGTGGGAGCTAACCGCCGACGGCATCCGCAGCTTTCGCGGCAACTACAGCAGCTTTGTGCAGCAGCGGCGCGAGGCATGGGAACGGGAGCAGCAGCTTTTTGCTGCCGAGAAAGCGCGGATGGAGCGCGAGGTGGAGTTTATCCGCAAGCACATTGCTGGGGGGCAGAGCGACATGGCAAAAGGGAAACTGCGGCGGCTGACCCGCGACATTGTGCTGGTGGAGCAGGCGGGGGTGCTGGCGACGCTGGATGAGATGCAAAACCGAAGCTGGCTGGAAATTGGGGGGCGGGTACGCACCTTGAGCATTAATGAGGCCGATAAACGCATACGAGAATTGCAGCCACCGAGCGGCCGGCCGCCCAAGCTCAACATTCGGCTGGAGGTGGAAGAGCGCAGTGGGCGGATGGTGTTGCGAAGCAAAAAGCTGACGGTGGGGTATCCCGACAAACCGCTGTTCCAAACCGACAAGTTTGAGCTGGAGCGGCTGGATTGCGCCGCGCTTATTGGCCCCAACGGCAGCGGCAAATCCACCCTGCTGCGGACGCTGACCCATGAATTGGAGCCGCTTGGCGGCTATTTGCGCTATGGCGACGGGCTAAAGTTGGGGTATTTTGCCCAGGCCCACGACCAGCTTCATTTGGAAAATCGGGTGCTGGATGAACTGCTGCTGCATCAGCCGCTGCCGGAAACGGAAGCGCGGAACTATTTAGCGCAATATCTGTTTCGCGGCGACGATGTGTTTAAGCGGATTGGCGACCTGAGCGGCGGGGAGCGGGGGCGGCTGGCGCTGGCGCTGCTGGCATTGGACGGGGCCAACTTCTTGCTGCTGGATGAACCGACCAACCATCTGGACATTCCGGCGCAGGAAGTGCTGCAAGAGGTGCTGGAACAGTTTGACGGCACCATTTTGCTGGTGTCGCACGACCGGTATTTGGTGAGCCGCTTGGCGACGCAAATTTGGGAGATTGTGCCGGCCGAAGGGGATGACGAACTGGCGCGAATGGTGGTGTTTGACGGCACGTATGAGGCGTATCAGCAGGCGAAGGCGGAAGCGGCCAATGAGCCGCCGGAGATTGCTGACCTGCCGGTGCCAACGGCGGCAGCGTTGGCGGCGTTTGTGGAGGAATTAACGGCCGTTCCCACCCCACCTGCCAAAAAGAAAAAGCGCAAATGGCGGCTGCCCGAACTGGAAGTGGCACTGGACGAAGCGGAAATGGAAATGGAGCAGCTGGGTCTGGAATGGGATGAGGCGCGGCGGCGGGGCAACAACGACAAGGCGACTCAGTTGGAGCAGGCGTATAATGAGAAATATGCAGAAGTGGAGGAATTAACGGCCGTTTGGCAAGAACTCAACGGCTAAGTGGTTCTCTGGCCAAGATAATCTAAGCTATACTCTGTGCGGTCTGAAATCCGTAGTTTTTCGATACTATCCATGCCATTTGAAACCTATGGTTTTCAAATGGCACAGAGTATAATACGATCAATACCAACAGCAAGTGATCGTCTGCTACTACACTGCGGCGTAAATACGTGACATATTCTCTATAGCTAAATGCCCTCTATCTCATGGTAGAAAGCAAGGCTGAAATATATCCGTTATTTACGCCGCGTTGTACTAGGGCGTGCAGTCTCTCGTTGGTTTGTACAGTACACATTCACGCATTCTTCATCGCCTGTCTACAAACAATATGCTATCCTTTGGAGATGATCCTAGTCCTATCTCTAAAGTCAATGAAACTCACTAATAAATAATCTATGAAAATGCAAAACTTTGGCGAAAAACCCACCTTCGGTGGTCATGAAAAATTCCCCCTGCGATATGGGTGGTTAAAGAAAGGGGTTGATGCCACTCTAGAAAACAACGCTATCTTTTCCCATGATCAGGCTCTCGTCAAGTTAGGGGTAGGCAAAAACATGGTTCGCTCTATCCGTCATTGGTGTCTTGCTACCAATCTATTAGAAGAAACGGAGGGCGCGAGTGTCGGGCGCGTTAAGCCATTACAGCCAACCACCTTGGCTAAATACTTTGTTTTGGAAAAAGGGTGGGATTGCTATTTGGAAGATATTGGCTCCTACTGGCTAATTCATTGGGAGCTTATCTCTAACAAACACCGTGCTCTTGTTTGGCACATCCTCTTCGCTCAATACCATCATTCAGAATTCACCAAACAACAGTTTATTGCCTTCTGTGAGAGATACTTGGAAGATGCAGGTATTAAAACAACAGCGAAGATGATCGAACGAGAGGTTGATTGTTGCTTGCGTACTTACATTACAATAGTCCGATCAAGCAAAACCACTTTTTCTGAAGATAGTTTGGACTGCCCACTTACAGAATTAGAATTGCTGCGGTTTATGCCAGCCGATAACGTATACAATTTCAATATTGGACCTAAGTTAACCTTACCCGTTCATGTGTTCGGGTACGCGCTGTTCATGTTTTTACGGCCGTTTGCCAGCACCCGCCGTACCCTTGCAATTGATGATTGTCTGTACCACTCAGCTAGCCCTGGACAGGTTTTCAAGCTCGATGAAAACAGCTTGGTAAACTACCTGGAAGAACTTGAAGGTTTAACAAAAGGAAAGCTACGCTTACAAGAAAGTGGCGGTTTGCGCCAAATATACTTGGACGAAGGCCTCATTGAGAACGCCGTCAAAGATGGGTATACTCTGTTGGACAGTTATTATGCATAGCGTACCATCAAGATCGTTAGCCCAATTTATTCAAGTTCGTCAGAGCGGGTTGAGGTCAATTAATGTAGAGCAAGATATAGCAAAAACGGCCGTTTCTGAAAGCTATACTCTCACTCCACAAGCCCACAGCATTCTGACCCGAATGCTTGACCGCCTCAGCGAATCAGAATCTCCGACTCGTGCCTGGACTCTGACTGGCCCCTATGGATCAGGCAAATCTTATTTCAGCTTATTCTTAATGAATTTGCTCTGTGCGACGTTGCCTGCTCACCAGCACGTAATCAGGGAGCTAAAGAAAAACGACCCACTATTGGTCAAGCAAATCGCTATTTATGGGCAGATGGCCGACACCAAAGGCTTCTTACCAATACCTATTACCGGCTACCGGGCATCCTTGCAGGAATGTTTGCTGAATGGTTTTAACCGCGCTATAGCAACCTTGCCACCATATGAACCCCTTGCCTACTGGCATAAACAAATGCAAGAAACCATTCTAAGTGCTAACAGCCGTCAGATAGTTGCTCATTTAAATGCGCTCAACGACATCATTCGCTTGCCAGCACTTGGCTATCGCGGACTTTTGCTTGTATTAGATGAAATGGGCAAACCATTAGAATATCTGGCAAATCACCCAGAAAGGGGAGACATTTACCTTCTGCAAGAGCTTGCCGAGTTTGTTGACCATGCCGAAAATTCTGTGTTGTTTATAGGTATCTTGCATCAAGGGTTCGAGCGATATGCTGGCAACCTTGATATAACCACACAGCGCGAATGGGCAAAAGTGCAAGGGCGCTTCGCCGATATTGCTTTTCAGGAACCCCCCCATCAACAGATGGCACTGCTAGCTCACGCCATTGACAGCACACAGCCACTAGGTTTAGTAGACGAATTCATGGTGGATTACACCCGTCAGTCGCTGGAATATGGCTGGAAGCCGCCCCTACTCTCCGTGCTTGAGTTTAACGATATATGCCGTCAAGCGTATCCATTGCACCCCACAACGCTGGTTGCATTGCCCCATCTCTTTCGGCGGCTGGCCCAAAACGAGCGCTCCCTCTTTTCTTACTTAGGCTCGTTAGAGCCGTTTGGCTTTCAGGAATTTTTACATACCCATCAGTCACCCGATGTGATTCGGTTGTATCATCTCTTTGACTATTTAGTAGCTAATTTCCAAGGTCGTTTATATGCCTCCATGCGTGGTCGGCTCATCACAGAGACCTTGGAACGGCTGCAAAATGCACCTGAACTCACTTCTATAGCCATCCAAGTGCTCAAAACAATTGGCTTAGTGAACTGGTTAGCTGAGGTCAGTGCCTTGCAGCCAACCAAACAGACACTCTTGGCGGCACTCTATTCACCTGCCATAAAAACGGCCGAGATTCAAGCCGCGTTAGACCTGTTATTAAGCCGTTCGCTCATCGTTTTTCGCCAATTCAATGGTAGCTATGTTGTCTGGCAGGGCAGCGATGTGGATTTGGACGAACGGATGCAAGCGGCGCAGCACAAGCTGAAAGGAGCATTTGAACTGGCTCGTACGGTAGAACAGTACCTGCCCCCCAGACCGGTAATGGCTCGTGGCCATAGCTACCGCACCGGGTTCATGCGCTCTTGGCAGATGCGTTATATGGATGTGCCAGATAAACAGGTCATCAACCAGAAGACTGAGGTTGGCTTTGCAGGCACAATTCTCCTTTGCCTGCCGCTCACTCAAGCAGCGCGTGAGTTTTTTGCGGTTTGGGCTATGGACTCTAGCTGGCAAAGCCGCCCAGATTGTGTGATAGGCGTGGCCCAAGAGACGGGACGCATGACACAACTGGCACAAGAGCTACGCAATTTACACTGGATAAGTGAGAATACACCAGAGCTACGCGACGATCCGGTTGCCCGACGTGAACTACGTGGACGCATAAACGCGGTGGAAATCCTGATCCGCAGTGAGATTGATCAGACATTGAGTGCACATAGGCTGGCGAAAGGTCATGCCTGCCGTTGGTTTTCCCAGGGCAACGATTTAACTGACCGTTTTGGGCGTGGTTTGTCTCATTTGCTGTCTAGCCTTTCCGATGATCTATACTCCAAAAGCCCAATCTTGTGGAATGAGTTAATCAATCGGCGCACCTTATCTTCTCAAGGGGCAGCTGCGCGGCGCAACTTGATTGAAGCAATGTGGCTGCGCGAAACAGAACCACAGCTTGGCATTACGGGTTACCCTCCTGAGCGCAGCATGTATGAAAGTATTCTGGCGCAAAGTGGTTTGCACAGACAGGAGCAGAATGGAGCTTGGGGGTTTTATTCATCGCCATCCAGTGATCCACTTAAACTTGCCTCGGTTTGGACGGCCGTTTCTCAATGGATATTCACTGACCAACCCCAACAACGCTCAGTAGCCGAACTGTTCCACTACCTCAGCCAGCCCCCATACGGCCTGACCGATGGCATCTTGCCGGTACTACTATGTGCCTTTATGCGGGCTTACCAACAGGAGACAACCCTCTACCGCGAAGGCACATTGCTGCCAGCACCAGGAGTGGCCGATTGGGAAGTGTTGTTGCGGCGGCCAGAGCTTTTCTCAGTTGTCGGGGTGCGGGTGAAAGGGCCGCGTGCAGCCGTAGTAGCTCGTTTGGCAAGAAGTCTAAATGTGGAAACGGCCGTTCTCCCCATCGTCCGCAACCTTATTCGCCGTGTAGGTACATTGCCAGATTTCGCCTCACGCACCCAACAATTGCCACCCACCACCCTAGCCTTACGCCGGGCATTTGAGACGGCACATTCGCCAGAAAAACTCTTGTTTCACGACATGCCCGTTGCCCTCAATTTGCCTCCATTTTCAGACGATGAAGATAGTAGTTCGCAGCAGGTAGAAAGGTTTTTTGATTGTTTGAACAGTGCTTTACAAGACCTAGCTCAGGCGACGCCTAGAGCGATTGCCATTACCCGGGATCAGCTTCTCTCTGCCTGTGACTTCCCCACAGGCAAGAAGGGATGGGAAGCTTTTCGGCGTGAAACGGCCGTTTTGCTCCCGTTCACAAACCAGGATCGTCTGATCCCCCTTCTCAAGCGAGCGTCCGAGTCAGAAAACCCCGATACTGCCCTAGAAAGTGTGCTGGCTTACATCGCCAGCCGCCCTCCGCGTAGCTGGTCTGATATTGATGTCCAACGTTTTCCTGGCCAAGCAGCCCAGTTTGGAACCCTCTTCAAAGAGGAGCGGAGCGGATATGACCCAATGGCCGGCCTTTCGCCCGTACAGCGCAAAGAAGGCGAAAAGATTGCCGATAAGTTACAAATTTTCATCAGCGAAGAACAGGGGGTAGATCTGGTAGTAAAGCGGGCAGCCCTGCGGGCAGTGTTAAAGGAGCTAGATCGTGTGTCTTCGCGCAACGGCCGTTACCCCACCAACCAGCATCCCACCCCCTCGCCAGAAGGAGACCCTAACCATGTCAATTGATAAAGCTGAACAACCCATACGTCACATCCTTTCCCTTTCTGGAGGAAAAGACAGCACCGCTCTAGCTATCTATTTGCACCACCAGATACCGGAACTTGAATACGTCTTTTGTGATACCGATCAAGAACTGCCTGAGACTTATGATTATCTAGGGCGTCTAGAAGCATTTCTTGGAAAAACAATCCATTACCTTAAGCATGATGGCAAGGGATTCAAGGAACTCTTAACTGCGCGCCGAGGCTTTTTACCTTCTGCACAAGTACGCTGGTGTACTGAGTATCTAAAAATAAAGCCTTTCGAGAAATTTGTCGGAGATAACATTGTGTATAGTTACATTGGCATCCGGGCTGATGAACCCCATCGTAAAGGATACATCTCAACAAAACCAAACATTGTTGCTCAATATCCATTCATAGATGACGGAATCAGAAAGGATGACGTAATCAGAATCCTTGAAGAAAGTGGCTTGGGTGTTCCTGATTACTATAAATGGCGTTCACGTTCAGGCTGCTATTTTTGCTTTTTTCAACAACGAATTGAATGGGTTGGTTTGCTGGAGAATCATCCGGATCTTTATGAAAAAGCAATCCAATACGAAAAGATTGACCCCGAAACTGGCGAACGTTATACCTGGTCCTCACGAGAAAGCTTGGAAGAGCTACGTCATCCGAATCGAATAGCACAAATTCGGGAAGAGCACCAAAAACGCCAACAACGGTCAGGCAAAGCAGCAGCTAATCAAACGCTTGCTCAGGTGTTTACTGACGAATTAAATGGTGGCGACGGATGTTTAATTTGTCACTTATGAGCATTATTCAAATTGGTAGCTGGTAAAAAATGACAGATTCACCGCAACGAAACAAACTAGGCGCGTCATTTCATAGAACATTTTCTCTCAGGCGGAATCAAATGCAAGATGTACTGAGGATTGCTTACAAGGCTGATTTTAAGGATACGGAAGGACATTGGAGCCGTGAAGAACTCAGAAAAACATCCTCCATTGGGACAAGACAAGCTGAATCTGCTCCACGCTATGCCTACGGAGCAGGAATGCTTGATGAGAAAAACAAGCTGACGGCGTTTGGTAAACAGGCTTATGAAAATGACCCAATGCTAGAAAAGCTATCTACAATCTGGCTCATTCATTATTTCCTAAGTGCTCCAAACGGCTTTGGCCCATCTTATTGGCACGACATCGTGGTAACTCGTTTTCGCACAAGTGACATGATAAGCAAAGCGAGTCTTACAGAACAAATTGCCGATCATATCAAGCATACTGAAGAAAGAGAATTAGCTCCTCGATATGCACAATCATTTGCCAATGTTTTTTTAAGAACTTATTCTGAACCAGACGGCTTGTCGAGTTTAGGGATTTTGCGAGAGATTGAAAATGACAAGACATACCTTGTCGAAGAAGCTGATCCCCCACCTATATGGGCATTTGCCGTAGCTCTCCTCGACTTTTGGCAATATCAATTTCCCAATCGCATCACTGTTAATCTGGATGAACTTTATGTAGAGGGCGGTCTCACCAGCATCTTCATGATTGGCGAGGGGCGCATTAACCGCTATTTACGTACCCTGCAACAAGAAGGGATTGTAGATGTATTCCGCGTCGCTCCACCCTATCAGGTGGTTTTGCTCAACCCCGATCCCACATTTGCCCTGGATAAACTCTACACCAGCAATGACGACGAATGATGTAATCCACACCTTACGACATGGTGGGCTGCGCGTACGCACCGCCTTATGGCTGCTGCCTCCAGAACAGTTAGCCAGTCTGCCAGACAGCGCCGCCCGGCTTGGCATTCATCTGGCAGACGTGCGGCAACCATTGCTCAACGCTGTAGCCCCAGATCAACGCTTCCTACATCTGACCGTGCGCGAATTCCTCGAGGCACTTGATGCCCTGTGCCAAAACCCACAGACCAGCGATTGCCTGCTGGTTGTCAACTGCGATCTCATCATCGCTAGACTGAATTTTCAGGAACGCCGCGAAGCCTGGGACACGCTCTATCGGGGCTTACCCCATCGCTCTCACGCCTTATTGATAGCAATGCCAGATAACGCCGACTTGCTGCTGCCAAGCGAACAAGAATTAACCTATTGGAGGAATGAAGGCCGTCTCGTGCCCTGAAACTCCAACACCAGTGACATAATTTTTGAAAGGGAGGACACATGACAACATACAAAATAGGCGATTTGGTCAAAGTAGATGAACGCGCCGCTTTTCGCAACGACGTTCAACTTGACAACTTCAACAACCCACAACTCAACTTCGGTCTAATCAACAGCTACCTCTTCAGCAGTGCTTTACCTGGGGGGAGGCAACCCACCCATTCACTAAGCATTGCTCCAGCTGGTGTCTTGGAAAACCTTGTCCAGACCTTCCTAAGCGACCGTTTGGATAACCGTTTTTATCTAATCGCCACTTATGGGCATGGCAAAAGCCACCTAGCATTGGCCTTAGCCAATTACTTTAGCCGCCCCTCTGCCTCTCCCGAAGTCAGCACCCTGCTTGAAAAACTCGGCAATGCGCTTGGCGATTCAGCGAAAGCGTCTCGTTATGCCGATTTTAAGCAATCGCGGGGAGAATTCCTTGTTTTACGCTTGCGCGGCGATGTCCCACGCAGCTTGCACGAGCAAGTATTGCAAGGGCTGGAAAAGGCTCTAAGTGAACACACAGCAACCAAAAACGAAAAACTCCCCTTCTGGTTCGCCGAGGCCGAACGCATCATTATAAATTTCAGCCCCGCTGACAAAGAAAAAGCCAACCAATTCCTCGAAAGCGCCGGATATGACATTCCATCCTTGTTAAAACGACTTGGCAATAGAGAGGATGTTTATGATTTATGCGTCAGGCTCATTCAGCACGTCAGTAGCATCCGGCCAAATTTGGGCGGTGAGGTCAGCCTAGCCCAGGTGATTCATTGGGCGACAGATAAATTTTGCGGTAAGGGCAAGCCCCTAGGTGGCTTACTTATCTTGTTCGATGAATTCAGCCTTTATGTACAAAAATACGCCCAACGAAACGCGACGGGAGAGCTACAGGATTTGCTCAATGGCGTTAGCGACCGGCAAGGTAAGGCTGCTTTCCTCGCCTTCTCCCAAATTGACCTAATGCAACTGGCTGACAATCTCCAAATCGCCGGTAGCACAAGGGTGGGACTAAAACGTGAATTAACCCGAATCCCCAAAAAATGGGTGCTGTTTTCCCTGATGGAAAGCGTCATTGACGCTTATTTGATCCAAGACGAGCAACGCTGGCAAACATTTCTGTCCAACCCGCAATCGAGAGGCCCGATCCATCACGCTACAGATATTGCCTGGGAACGATTTAAAAAGCGTTATTCCACCACGCTTCAATGGACGCTACAGCATTTCCAAGAAAATGTAACAAAAGGTTGCTTTCCTCTTCATCCGATCACCACATATTTGCTATGCAATTTACGGCTTCAATCTGACGATGCCGGTACGCCACGAACTGTTTTAGGTTTTGTCTTGGAAGAACTACGCACGCGCCAGGACGAGCCAATAGTAATTGAAAACCGACTAAACTGGGTGCAACCTATCAGCCTGGTAGATTACTTTGAGGGCCGTCTCAGCGGCGATTTATATGCCCAATACAACGCCGCCAGACACACCATAGGCAACGATGCGCCAGAAGAGCAGGCCATATTAAAAGCCCTCCTGTTGCAATACCTAGCCGAGGTTAGGGCCCGCCCTGACGAACAAATCGAATTTCTCGCCCATACTGCTGGGTTGGAGGAAAGAGTAGCAAAACAGACCTTGCGTAAACTCTCAGACAATCATATTATCCGGTATGAACAGAGTTACGGGGGGGGATACACCTTCTGGGCCGCTTCCAACCAGCCAAAGTTGTTACAAGAAACGATCCAGAAAAAGCTGGAGCAATTTGAGTGGTCTATAGATGAACTAAATGCACTCAATAAGACGTTGCTAAATAGTAACTTCGGATCCTTTGAAATTAAAGTTGACTGGGGGAATTCTACAGATTGGGCTGCACGTGAATATATTGTTACGGCTGATTTGCTTTCAGAGTGGATGCAACACATGGCCGCTCAATTCACCTACGCTTACAACCATCGTGATCTGATAGAACCGGATCGCAGTAGTGTCCTTTGGGTAATAGCCAGCCGTGACGATGAGATTGTAGCTGTCCGTGAACAAGTTAGCAGCGAATTCCAAACAACCTTTGCTAAACTCAGCGAAAATCCGCCGGTACTCGTAGCCGTAGTGCCGCAACGCGCTCAACCAGAGTTGTTGGAAGCCTATCGTCGTAAGTGGGCATTAGTGAAATTCACCACAAAAGAGCGGGCTGATGCCGGGCAGGAGATGTACGATGCTGAAACCAAACAGGCTGATATAGCCCTTTTCCGAGCCTTGCGGTTAATTCGCAGCGTAGATGAGTATCCAGCTGAAATCGAACGGCCGCATACAGCTTATATTGTACCTACCGCTTATATCGGGGAGTCACGCAAGAGTGAGCGTGTCTCCCTACGCGAGTTGCTGATACGGTTATATCGGGTTGCATATGCCTACACGCCAACTGAGTTTTTTACACAATACCGGGTTGTTTCCAAAGGTGTCAACAAACTAAAAGATACTACTGTTAAATCCTCAAAGGTGTTAATATCCAATGCCATTGCTGATCTAAAAGCTCTGGCCCGCAGCGACAGCATGGTTCGTGATCTCTCTGAAAAATTCCTCATAAGGAAATGGGAAGTGCTGACGGCCGATTACCGCATCAAAGAACAGCCTGGCAGTCGGCGCGTGCGTGAAGCATGGCAGTTTATTGACAACACCATCCGAGCCGATAATGCAGAGACTAAATTGCGCGAAGCGTTGTTCCCATTGCTCAATCCCCCTTATGGCTATGACTACAACACAGCCTTGTTGCTCTTCTCTGCCTGGTTTGGCTATCACAAATTAGACTTGGAGGTGAACGTTAACGGCCGTCGGGTACAACAACAGGCACTTATTGATTTAGTTGGAAAAGGAGGCCCCAGAGATTTCTTCTTGGCTATAGCTACCAGTGATGTCGTCGGCCTGCGTCGTCGTGCTGCACCAGACAAAGTGGCTGTTAAAGCAAGAATCCAGGCTATAGGACAAAACCAGTTCGACTTGGAAACAGCCAACAACGAAATTGTCTGGCTTCGAGAAACGGGTAAAGACGAGCGCTTTGATGTAGACCTACGCAGTAGTGCCGATCAAGCGGCTGAGAATCTCGCCCACGCTGTAGGCCAGGCTACCCAATACAACCGCGATGCAAGGCAGTTAAAAGAGCAGATCAGCAGGGCCAACAGTGCCAAAGACCTGATCGGCCTGCAAAAGAAAATCGGCCAACTTCCCACCCTCGGCAATATTCAGGTGGAAGCCGACCCCCCGGAAAGCCTGAGGCAGCAGATAGAAGAACGATTAACGGCCGTTGTCGAAGCATTCTGCCGCGAAAACGAGGCCCCCAAGAAAATCACCGACATCGGCCGCAACCGCGACCGCCTGAAAGAGGAAAAGAAGGCCGTCACCAATGTCGGCTTGCCACACCTAATAGAGCTTATCGAGCAAAGCCTCAGCCGTCTGGATCAGCGGGAAAAAGAGCTAGAAGCCGCGCTCCAGGCCGAACAGCGCGAGAAGAACCTCCTGGCAACCATCAACAACGTAGACCCACAAGGCAGGCTGCAACAACTCCGCGCTGGCCTGGCCGTACTCAACGAGTTGGACAACTTACCAGAAAAGCTGTCCCTTCAATGCGCTGCTCGCCTGCAACAAGTGCAAAAAGCGATTGATGCCATTTTATCCCAAATCGCTCAATGCCGTCACGACTCGGAAAGCGTCACCCAACAGGCGCAACTTCAACCAATACGCGACAAATTGCTCACCCTCCAACCTCGTTGCGCCGACACCGAAGAAGCCGAAGAAATTGCTGTGCTGCTTAAGCAGACTGAGGAAATTCGCAGCCGTCTCATTACTCAAGAACAACATCATGCTGCGCTAAAACAGGCCATTCTCAGCGTCTCAGAACAGGCATCTCTATTGGAACTTAACGAAGGTATTAGCCAATTACCTGAACTACCCGATCTCCCTGCTGATCTGGCACAACTGCGTGATAGACAAGTGCGGGTTCTGAAAAAAGCCATTGCTGCTATCCATAACCAGATAGAGGAGGCTGAAAGCGACTTAGAAAGTGGGCAAAGTACCCAACAGTTCAAGAAAGTGCAGGAAATGCTCTATGCTCTCAAAACACGCTGCTCGGCTATGCCCGAAGCAGAAAGAGTAGAAACGCTGCTGGCAAGACTGGAAACCAAACGCGAGCAGTTGGCTCAGAAAGAACAACACGCCGCCAACATCCGCCGCGTTTTAGATGAAGCCGACCCTACAGTGCCGCTAAAACGTTTGCGTGAAGTACAGCAGCAGATTCACAATTTGCAAGATGTACCCCCTAACCTAAGCAAAACACGTGATCAGCGGTTGAGCGAATTAGAGCAAGCCATCAACAACATTCGCGCTCAGATAGACCGCGCTGGCGTTGATTTGGCTGCTGCACAAAGCCGCAGTGCTATTAACAAAACACGCGATAACCTACTGAAGCTACAAACCCGTTGCGCCAACACCCCCGAAGAAGCTGAAGTCAACCAGCTAATCTCCCAAACTGATCAGCTAAAGGCCGAATTGGAGGAGCAAGAACGGCGCAAGAGCGCGTGGCGGGAAACTATCAACAGCGTTAACAGCAATTACCATCGGCTTCGCCAGTTACTTGACGGGCAAGTCATACTGCAAGCACTGACCGATCTGCCCGATGATTTGCGCCGCGAGCGAGATGAGCGTTTACGCAACATAGAAAAGGCCATTCAGCCGATTCAACAGCAAGTTGATCGGGTACAGCAATCGCTTGATGAAGTCGTTAACCCCGTTCAGTTACAGAAACAGCGTGATGAGTTAATCAAGCTCAGACAGCGCTGCGGAGAGACGCCGCTGGAAGCCGTGGTCAACCAGCATATTGACCGCGCCGACGCGCTGCAACGCTTTTTTGAGCAAATCGAAAACGAACGCAAGCCACAGATTGATTCGCCAGGAGCCAGTCACGAACAGGTCAAGCGGTTAGAGCAATTAGAACAAGGGCTTTCCCTTAGCCCTAGCCAACGAGTGCTTCTGACTGAACAACAGGAAAAGGTAAAAACGGCTGCCAGAGGCCAACGCGAAAAGTCACAGCGTTGGCTGGCAAAGCAGGCGCAGGCTTTCCAAAACAACGAAGCCATCGCAGGGTTGGTCAAACAGTTGGACGCTCCGCCCGCTACAATTCTCGCCTTTTTGTCGCAAACGGAAGTCCAACAGCTAACAACGTTGCGGCAACAAGCGCAACAACGTATAGACGCCGACGCTTTAAGTGCTATTGAGAATCGCTTCCGCCAGATTCAAGATCGTCGTTTGCAAGAACAATGTGTGCAAACATTGCAACGAATCCTCGATGCCACACAGGAGGGAGCGTGACAGGTGACATGATGAGTGATATGCTGCTAGACCGCGCTAAAGATATGCCAACACCTGACGGGTATAAGGCTATCGAATCTGAAGTTGATTTTCTTCGATTTGCCATCGGTGGTATGCCTCTGTTAGTGCGTGGGGAAAGTCTATGCCAATGGGCTGAAACGTTTTGTAACGGCCGTCGCATCCCCTACCGTGAACTACTATCGCCTACCCAAATGCTGCGAGAGCTTGTACCCAGCCTAAGAGAAGCCGAAGCGCAAGCAATTCGCGCTGTTCTGCCTGACCAACTTGCAACTAGGCTACAGCAACTGAACCTGACTGGTCTATTACAAGCCCTGTTCCCTAATGCCTTATGGGAGGAACGGCCGTCCATTACCCATGCTGCTGACTGGTTGCTGTGGTTGTACGAAAAGACCCCAGACAGTGTATTTGAGCCGCTGTTTGCCGAAAACGGCCGTCGCTGGCAACGCGACATAGACAACGCAACCCACACTCTCTATGATGCTACCAACGCTGTCAGCGCTTGCCACCTACTTGAACGCTGGCTTGGCCTCCCCCACGATCCCGTCTTCATAGAATTGGGCGTGTTCCCCCACACATTGCCAGAACGCCTACGCACCCATGCCACCAACATCCTGAAAGACCAGATCATCACCAAACATGGCACGCTCATCGGTGAACTGGAAACGCAGCCAGTTCCACTCGATTTACGACGCCTGACCGCCCAGGAAACCGTCAATTACCTAATTCACAACCCACGCGACCTCACCCCCAATTTGCGGGATCAACTTACCCCGTATCTGACGCAGGATGAGCAAAATTGCGTCTTGGCGTTGATGCCCCCTGCCATGCCGGAATTGCCCCCTGAGCAGCCAGAAGCCGTGCTAGATTGGTTCCGCCACCAATACATGCCTGCACGCCAATGGCAATCCACGCATGGCTCAGATGCCGAGAGCGAGAAAATCAGTACTACCGCCGAGCAATTTGCCCAGTGGTATCTGCATGAATACCCTCGCGCCTTGAACGGCGGTTGGCTGCAACAGCATCTTAGCTTCAATCGCGCCGCATCGAATCAGCAACAAAAGTCACACATCACGCTTTACCTTGTCCTGGATGGACTGCACGTCTTAGATGCCAGGCGGCTGCTTGACTATCTGCATCAGGAAACCAAACGGCTTACCGTCTGGGAAGATGGGCTGGTCTTCACCCCGCTACCCACCATTACCGAAGTATGCAAGCCGGCTCTGTTCGCCGGTGTGCCCCCAAAACTAGCGCATGACGTCGCTGCATTAGGCATCATCGTACCAGAAAAAGAAAATCCGGCCGAAAAATTGAGCGGCGCATCCCCCGGTGAGTTTTATCTTTGGCGCATTTTGGAGCCAGATAGCACTTACCACAAACAAAATAGTTCGGCCACACTGCACGAGGAAATTAAAGGGCGGTTGTCGAGCATCGCCAGCAAAATCACCGCCATGGTCAATCAGGTTCCGGTAGAATTACCCTTACGCCTGATTATCACCACGGATCACGGCCGCTTACTAGCTAAGGCTACCCGCGTCCTGAACGTGCCAGCCGAAATGCAAAGCCAGGGGCGTGCCGCGCTTGGCGTGTCCAGACGGCAGTTTGATGAGCGCGGTTTTCTCATTGAGGATGATATTGTCTACCTCCATGCAGCGCGTTTTGGTCTATCTACCGATGCCGCCGTTTCCCTCAGAGGCGACACCTTCCGCACCAACGATGGCAAAACAGGTAGCGAGTGGTATCCGCATGGCGGCTTGTACCCTGAAGAAGTCATTGTACCATGGATCGAACTGGTGCGGGATGCAACCATGCCAGCCGTTACTGTTACCCTTAGGGGTAGTGGGCAGGCCGGGCAAAGCGGCCAATTTATCCTGCAATTGCGTAACCCAGGTGATATATCGGTAACGGCCGTTGCGCTCTCCCTCCTGATCGCCGGACAACCCTTCAAACTGCCAATCAACCAAGCTATAACGCCCTACAGCGAACAAACTTTCACCTTAAGTTGGTCATCCTGGTTAAAGAGAGCTGAAGTCAGTCAAACCACTGTCACCCTCAGCCTGCAACTGCCTAATGGCCTTTCCTTTACCGTCCCCATCGCTAATCCTGAAATAGAAAGTATCGAGATGTATCGGCGCGACAACAACTTAGGAGACCTGGACCTATGAGCCTATTCGATAGCACGACAATGGATGATCCCGCCGAAACCGCAACAAGTAAACGAGACGATAAAGTTCTCTCTGTGTTTGGCAACCTGGCAATTGACAAACGCCGCCTGCCCATGAGCCAACTGCAAAAACGAGGCGTTCCGGCCTATGTCGCCGAATGGGTGCTAGACAGCATCGTGCCTGGACAAGGCCCGCTGACAGAAGCCGAAGCCGCCAAAGTCCAAGCATGGGCCAATAAATTTATCCCTGGGCCTGGTGATGCCAATTTGCTTAAAAACCGCCTCATGAGCGGTGAATTGGTCAAGGTGCTGAACCCTGTACAAGTTGAAATCGAACTGACGCGCAAGCGGCAAGATCGGGTTGCCAAACTCAGTCTCTTAGGCATTCATGATGGGGTTATTGGTGAAGGGATCATTGATGCTTACCCTGACTTATTACAACAAGGCATGTGGGGTGTTGTTGAACTCATTCACACCCAAGAAGGGATTACTCTCAGCAACTTCCGCCCAATGCAAGCGACGGTAAACCTACAATTGTATAAAGAGGCTCGCCGTCGCTTTACCCTAGACGAATGGCGTGAATTGATGCTCATATCCATGGGTTACAATCCGAAGGCTTTCAACCTTGATGAACAGCTTTTGCTCCTGTGTCGGCTATTGCCTTTGGTGCAAAAAAACATGCACATGATAGAACTCGCGCCGAAGGGGACAGGCAAAAGCTACATTTATGAAAATGTTAGCCCCTCAGTGCGCCTAGTCAGTGGGGGCAACATCTCCCCTGCTGTACTATTTGTCAACAATCAGTCAGGGCAATGGGGATTATTGGCTCGTTTTGCCGTCGTCGTGCTAGATGAAGTACAAACGCTGCGCTTTGAGAAGCCAGAGGAAATTATCGGTGGCCTAAAAGGATTCTTAGCCAATGGGCGACTCACTCGCGGCGGTTTACACGAAACAGCCAGCGATTGCGGCCTAGTCATGCTGGCAAATATCAAGCTCGACAGCCAGCAAAAACCCCTACACAATCTGTTTATTCAAGAATTGCCATCATTCTTGCAAGAAACAGCCTTTTTGGATCGCATCCGCGCCCTGATTCCTGGTTGGGAAATCCGCAAGTTAAGCGGAGAATGTTTTGCACGGGGTGTCGGCCTCAAGTCCGACTTCTTTGGCGATGCCTTACTATCGCTGCGCGACGACTTGGAACACGACCAACGGGCAGCACGGCGCATTGAGCTACTGGGGGATCGCGTCTACAAGCGTAACGAGGACGCTGTACATGCTATTGCCAGCGGAATGCTCAAGATCCTCTTCCCACATGGACAGGTATCGCGGACAGAGTTTGAGCAATATTGTGTAAAACCTGCCCGCCATTTGCGGCAATTAGTGTGGAATCAACTGCAAATCCTAGACGGGGAGTACCGTCAATACGAAAATTTGATTCGCTACCAAATTTTGGATGAGTAATGTTACATCTCGACAACCCAATTTATCTGGACAATAACGCCACCACACGATGCGATCCGGCCGTTGTTGCAGCAATGCTGCCTTACTTCTCCGAATGGTATGGCAATGCTGCAACTGGATTGCACCCATTAGGGCGCAAAGCAGCCCGCGCCATAGAGGTTGCCCGCGAACAAACGGCCGTTTTGCTTAACGCCCATCCTACTGAGATTATCTTCACCAGTGGAGCTACCGAAAGCAACAATCTGGCTATTCTAGGGCTTGGTCGTAGAGCGGTAGGAAGCCAGCGGAAACGGATTGTGACAACATCTGTCGAACACAAGGCCGTCCTCGAACCTTGCTACGCTTTGGCCTCCTTGGGTTACGAAACCATAGTCCTACCAGTAGATAGTGCAGGACTGGTAGATATTTCAGCAGCACAAGATGCTATTAATGAAAACACACTATTTGTAACAATACAAGCGGCAAACAACGAAATCGGCACATTGCAGCCTGTGTCACAACTTGCGTCACTGTCCCATGCCGTTGGTGCATTGATCCATTGTGATGCTGCCCAAGCTGTCGGGAAAATTCCAGTTGACGTTCTTGCGTGGAATGTAGACCTTCTCTCTCTCAGTGCTCATAAGTTTTATGGACCCAAAGGTGTTGGAGCCCTCTATATCCGCAACGGCCCCCGAACCATTCCCCTAGAACCTCTCACTTATGGCGGTGGACAAGAACACGCTGTGCGCTCCGGCACCTCTAATGTCTCCGGACTCGTTGGGTTAGGCGTAGCAGCACAGCTATGTATGACCCTCCTACCTGAGGAAAGCCAACGAATCAGAGCCATGCGTGACAATTTAGAATCGCAACTATTATCCAATATACCTGCTGTTTGGGTCAACGGAGCAAATGCAGAACGCCTCCCCAATACCCTCAGCCTCACGATCCCGAATGCTGAAGCTGATGCACTTTTACTTAACCTGCCAGGAATCATGCTAGGAACGGGGGCAGCTTGCTCAACAGGGACATTGGAACCTTCTCATGTCTTACAAGCCATAGGTCTAAGTCGCTCTGATGCTGGATCAACAATCCGTTTAAGCCTCGGTAGATTTAACTCAGCAGAAGAACTCGCGCTAATTGTGATCAAAATTGCACAAGCTATAGATATTTACAGGACACAAAACCTTCATCTTTTATCTAGTACATAAAACCCCGTTTCTGAAAAGCATGCTATGCAGAGGTGGAGGAATTAACGGCCGTTTGGCAAGAACTACAAAACTAAAACCCACACCCAACGAGTTTGAACTTTCAGAAATTGGCGACTCGGTTAACCTTCAATCTCCCACCTTATTTTTGTAGGTAGTAGTGCATTAAACCGTGAACATTAACACCACCTATCAATAAGTGCTTGCACCGCTTTGGACGGCCGCCCACGCTTTTTAGGCGGTTGCCAACGAGGCGGAGGCAATCGATAGGTCAACAGCTCTTGATAAGACCAAATGTGGTCAGTCAAGCCAGCGGCAAGAGCTGGGGTGCGCTGAATCCAGCGATGTGCAAACGATCCCAATGCTATCTTGATACGGAGCGACTTGTGCGGGTCACAGAAATTGTAGAAGCAGCCAACGATGTACATGCCAGCCTCCAGCGTCTCAACTTGATGAATGATCATCCGGCTGCGACGCGAAAGCCAGGCGAGGCGCTGTCTGAAAGTGGCGTTGAGACGCTCAATGTAAGCTGTGTTGAGAACGCCGCTGAATCCTTTGTCAAATAACACCCGCAAATGTACCACCCATTTACGGCAATAGTGTGCCACCCGTTTACGGCCATGATGTACCAGC
>JAGQGA010000230.1 GCA_020432595.1 Anaerolineales bacterium
TACCGCCGTCTGGTGCAAATGTTTGGCAGCGTGGTGATGAACGTCCCCGATGAGGTGTTTGAAGCCGTGATCACGACGCAGCGGAAGCAGGCGGGCGTGGCAACGGATGCGGAACTGTCGGCCAGCGATTGGCAAACGGTGACGCAGAAGTTTAAGGATATTTACCGCACCTTTACGGGCAAGGATTTCCCCGACACGCCACATGACCAGCTTAAGCTGGCGACAGAAGCGGTGTTTAAGTCGTGGAACGGCCGGCGAGCGCGGGATTATCGCAATGCGGCGAAGATTAGCCATGATCTGGGAACGGCCGTTAATATTCAAACGATGGTCTTTGGCAACATGGGCGACAACTCCGCCACTGGGGTCGCCATGTCGCGTAATGCTTCCACCGGCGAACCTGAAATTGAAGGCGACTTCCTCTTCAACGCCCAGGGCGAAGACGTAGTGGCTGGTATCCGGCTGACGCAGCCGGTGGAAGATTTGCAGCAGTCTATGCCCGAAGTGTATGCCGAGTTTGAAGAGATTGCCCACAAGCTGGAAGTTCACTACCGCAACATGCAGGATATGGAGTTTACCATTGAGCAGGGCAAGCTGTGGCTGCTGCAAACCCGCGACGGCAAGCGGACGGCGCAGGCTGAGGTACGGATTGCGGTGGACATGGTGGAAGAGGGAATGATTACGAAAGCGGAGGCGGTGAAGCGGGTAAAGCCGGAACAGGTGGACTTTTTCCTGCACCCGCAGTTGGATGTAACGGCCGTTAAATCCGCCCAACGCATCGCCAAAGGTCTCAACGTCTCCCCCGGTGCCGCCGTCGGCCAGGTTGCCTTTGATGCCGACACCGCCGAAATGTGGGCTAAGGAGCAAGGGCGCAAAGTCATTATGGTGCGCCCCGAAACCAAGCCCGACGATGTTCACGGCATGTTGGCCGCCGAAGGCATTCTCACCAGTCGCGGTGGCCGTACCAGCCACGCCGCTCTGGTTGCCCGGCAGTTTGGCAAACCGGCCGTTGTGGGCGTGGGCGAACTCGAAATTGATATGGAAAAACGGCAGATGACGGTAGACGACATGCTCATTCGGGAAGGCGACTACATTTCCCTTGATGGCACCTACGGCACCGTCTACATGGGGCAGCTTGCTACCGTCGTGCCCGACTTCAACAACCCCTACATGCTCAAGCTGCTCGGCTGGGCTGATGAAATTCGCACGCTGGGTGTGTGGGCTAACGCCGACTATCCGCAAGATGCTGTCCGCGCCCGTGAATATGGCGCAGAAGGAATTGGCCTCTGCCGCACGGAGCATATGTTCTTTGAAACCAACCGGCTCCCGATTGTGCAGCGGATGATTATGGCGAAATACCCCAATGACCGGACAGAGGCGATCAACGAACTGCTGCCGATGCAGCGGGGTGATTTTGCCGCCTTGTTCAGGGTCATGAACGGGCGTCCCGTCATCATTCGCCTCATTGACCCGCCACTGCATGAATTCCTCCCCAGCCACGATGACTTGGTGCGTGAGCTTGATGACCTGAAGATTCAGCTCCAGCATTTCCACACTATCAAAGAAATTGATGTGGCGCTGGCGGAAATTCGGCAAAAGCAAGATTATCTGGATCGCGTGGTTGCGCTGCGCGAAGCCAACCCGATGCTCGGTACACGCGGTGTCCGTCTCGGCATCCTGCTCTCTGAACTAACGCAGATGCAGGTTCGCGCCATTTTTGAGGCCGCCATTGAAGTGACGCGGGAAGGGATCATCGTCAAACCCGAAATCATGATTCCGCTGACCGCCCATGTCAACGAGCTTCACGTGCAGCAAACAACGCTGGAAACGGAAGCTAAGCTGGTGATGGAGGAGCAAAACATGACCGTGCCTTATAAATTTGGCACCATGATTGAAATCCCCCGTGCCGCCCTCACCGCTGACGAAATCGCTGGGGTTGCTCAGTTCTTCTCCTTTGGCACCAACGACCTGACGCAAACCACCTTTGGCATCTCCCGCGA
The DNA here is from genome assembly GCA_020432595.1 of Anaerolineales bacterium. The sequence goes on from JAGQGA010000230.1 coordinate 1,998, forward strand.
CGATGCCGAATCTGGCTTCCTGGTTGAATACCAGCAGCGGAGTATTCTGACCGAGAACCCGTTTGCCACCATTGATGCCAAGGGCGTGGGTAAGCTGATGGGCATTGCCACCGAACTGGGGCGGCAAACCCGGCCTGACCTGGAGATTGGTATCTGTGGTGAACACGGCGGCGACCCGAAGAGCATTGCTCTGTGCCATACGCTTGGCCTGAACTATGTCTCCTGCTCGCCGTTCCGAATCCCCATTGCGCGGCTGGCGGCAGCACACGCGGCATTGGCCTAGATGGTTGGTCATTTGTATTAAGCGATTAGGAGATTTGCTTCGGCAATCTCCCAATCGCTTAATCTCATAATTGCCCAAATTCAGTGACAAATATCATACAAACCGGGTGTCATTTGTCAGTTTTGGTTGTCTGTGTATCTCCTCTATACTTAAACGCACTTTAAGCTAGATGGAGATAGCCTTTGAACCTTGATACCATTCTTTCCACTGATCAAATTCGCCATCGCCTTCCCCGGCTGCGGTGGCTTATTCCGTTGGGGCTAGCCCTGTTAGTTGTCGCGTATGAAATTGGCCCTGCTTTTTGGATTTATCAATCATTTGGCATTGATATGCATATTGTGGTTGAAATTGTGGTCTTTGGCACAGTTGGTCCGCTTTTGGCGTTTTTTCTGCTCAATTTTTTAGAACGGTGGCTGGAAGAGCGGGAGACGAGTGACCTGCAAGCCAAGATTTTGGCGCAGGCGCAGCAGGATGCTCAAGCGAGTCGTATGTTGAGTGATGATGCAATCCAAATGGTGTTTGCGGCAGGAACGCTGATCACATCGCTGAAGGAAAGTCACCCGGAGCTGTCGGCAGAAACGGCCGTTCAAATACAAGCCATCGAAACCTCCCTCAACCAGGCCATTACCCAAATCAGATCCCATTTGCTGCTTCCTCGCAGCCCCTAAAGCAAATTTGCGGTTTAAAGCTAAACCAGTAAACTACCACTACCAAATCAAAGAGATACGATAGCAAAAAACGATGCGTTTTTTGCCCATAAGTTGAATAGTGGATAGTTGATGCAACAGTTTAACCTCCGTATTAGTCGCTTTGTTCCCCAGCGAATTATCCCTGCCGAAATCCTTCTTGTAACGCTTGCCGTTGGCGTTGGCACCAGCACCGGTTTGGGTGCCGTTCTGTTTATTAAGCTACTGGCACAAATCAACAGTTGGTCGCTTGCCCTGCAAACCACCCTGGGTTCAACCGTGGGGTTGTTAGTGGGCATGGCGATAGCCGGGCTGATCGTGGGCTTTATGGTGGAACGGTGGGCGGTGGAAGCCAAGGGTCATGGCGTGCCAGAAGTGATGGAGGCGGTGGCGGTACGCGGTGGCCGGATTCGCCCCCGCGTGGCGGCTATTAAGGTGCTGGCTTCTTCCATTACGATTGGGGCGGGGGGGTCGGCCGGCCGTGAAGGACCGATTGTGCAGGTAGGGTCAACCATCGGTTCATCGGTGGCGCAATGGCTGCGGCTTCCCGGCGAGCATGTGCAAACATTGGTGGCCTGTGGGGCAGCGGCCGGCATTGCCGCCACCTTCAACGCCCCCATTGCGGGTTCCATTTTCGCCCTGGAAGTCATTTTAGGCCGCTTCACCATCCGCCATTTTGGGCTGGTGGTGCTAGGGTCGGTATCGGGCAGCGTGGTCAGCCGCATCTTTCTCAGCGATCAACCCGCCTTTACCGTGCCCGCCTACCCGCTTAATAACCTGGCAGAGCTGGCGGTTTACTTCGTTTTGGCTGTTCTATCGGCCATGCTGGCCGTCGTCATCATTCGGCTGCTATATGCTGCCGAGGGGATTTTTGACGAGTGGCGCATCTCGCTGGCGTTGAAGGCGGCACTGGGGATGGTGACCACAGGGCTACTGGCCTTGCTGCTGCCGGGGCGGGAAATTTTGGGGCCGGGGCTGCATCTAATTGGTGAAACGATTAGCAACGAGTTTGATTTGCCGCTGGGGTTAATGGTTGCGCTATTAGGGCTAAAGCTGCTGGCAACCATTGCGACGTTGGGTACGGGTAATTCAGGAGGGGTGTTTGCCCCTAGCCTGTTTATGGGGGCAACGCTGGGCGGCATTGTGGGGACGATTGGGCAGATGCTGTGGCCGGAGGTGGTGATCCACCCAGGTGCTTATGCGATTGTGGGGATGGCAGCGACTTTTTCCGGGGCGGCGCGGGCACCGATAACGGCCGTTCTTATCGTCTTTGAAATGTCGGGCGACTACAAGCTCATTTTGCCGCTGATGATGGCAACCGTTGTGTCCACCCTCATCGCCGAAAAGCTGTTTGAGGAATCCATCTACACCCTCAAGCTCAAGCTCAAAGGCATTCAACTACAAAATGGGCGGGATGAGGATATTTTGGGTGGGCTGCTGGTGCGCGAGGTGATGAACGAACAATTTGAAACCGTTCCCGACACCATAACACTGTCTGAGCTTTCCCACCGCTTCAGCGATTCGCATCATCACGGCTTCCCTATTTTGGACAAGATGGAACGGCTGGTGGGGATTGTGACGCTCAGTGATATGGAAGAGGCAATTGCAGATAATTGGCTGCCAGAGACAGCAGTAACGGCCGTTTGTACCCCTCGCCGCAATCTCATCATCGCCTACCCCGACCAAACCATTGGCGAGGCCCTGCGCCAAATGGGGGGCATTGGGCTGGGGCGTATCCCCGTGGTCAGCCGTGAGGAGCCAGACAAGCTGGTGGGCATCATCCGGCGCGGCGATATTGTCAACGCCTATAACGTGGGTCTCACGCGCCGCGCCATTGTGCAGCAGCGCATTCAGCAAAAGCAGGTGCAAAACCTCGACGGCACCGAGTTTATTGACCTAACCATCCATCCCGGCGATATTGCCTGCGGACAAACGATTCAATCATTGGCTCGCTGTTTACCGCATGATTGTGTGCTGGTGTCGGTGCGGAGAAACGGCCGTTTGCTCATCCCCCACGGCGACACCCAACTGCAAGGCGACGACCAAATCACCGCCTTCCTCGCCCACCACGAACGTGATGCCTTTGTCACTTGTCTGCGCGGATAGCCCAAAGCCAGAGCCAATCTTCGCAGCGCGGCTTTGGCAACCCTAACCAACCATTTCAACCGAACCAACCACTCTTAAACAGCCAGTTCCGGCCTGTTAATTGTGCCTTCTTAATACCTCTCCTCTCTTACTGTCGGCCATTACATAACACCCTAACCCCAACCCAACCAAAGTTTGGCCGCAAAACCAACCCCAAAACCAACCTTTAGTAGATTCGGGAAAAACGGCCGTTTTCTATACTACACACTAAATCTTCAACATATTGTAAACGAGGAGAGTTCTCTATGTTTTTCAACCATACTCATAAGCAACGAATAATTCAAGTCATCCTGGCAGTGACCCTCATTGTCTCACTGCTGGCCACCCCTCTCATTTCAGGTGGGGCGCACCTTGCCCATGCTGATGCCGCTGGGTTTATTCTCAACCGAACCCATTTTGGCCCCAATGAACAAGTCATCATCGAGATTGGAACGCTGACCTCAGGCTGTGACACTATCGCCCGCGTTTCCGACATCTACATCGTTGCCCACGGGTCGCTTGATCTCTTTGAAACCCCCAACACGATCACCGCCATCGGCGGCGGCGGCGTTGCCAGCGAAGTCATTGGCATTACCGCCCCCAGCGGCACACTCGGCACCGGCACCTACGACATCGTTGAAGATGTTTGCCAAGATGGTGTGTTTAACGCCGGTGACACCATCCTTTCTCCCGCCTTCACCGTCGAAATCACCACCGATGTACCCCCTCTCCCCTACTTTCAGGAAATCAAAGACCATGCCCAGGCGGAAGCCGACTATTGGTTCGATACATTCGCCTACACCCAATATCGGCTCATGCTTTTAGACGCGGTGCAACTCTATCAGGCACTGCTAGACCCAACCGAGGGCGAATTGTGGCTGATCCAGGAGGTTTTTCAAATTGAGTTGGGAACCCCTGACCCCAAGGAAGCCGTACTACAATCACTTCTGGACAAAACACGCTACTATCTCGGCATTGCTGCTGATCCGCCCGACCCCGATTTTCGTCAGTTAGCCCCCTTAGCTGCCGGGGATGTGATCGCTCCATTGAGCAATGACCCAATTGAGCTTGCCTTAACGGCCGTTGGCACAGAAAGTCGCACCGAGGCAGAACTGGCTCGCGCCTTTTTGGCCTCGTTGGAACGGTATCAGGGGGCAGAGCAGGCAGGCGATGGGGAATGGGCATTAATCCATGCTCGCGCCCTGAAAGATTATGCGGTAGAACTCCAAACACAGTTAGGGCAAACAAATACGGCCGTTTCCACTCTCGAAACCGCCCTCATTGCCGATACCACCGACCTGAGCAGCACCGCCGCCGACCTCGCTACCACCCACAGCCGCTGGCGCACCACCGGCTTCAATGCCGACGAAATTCGCACAGCCCGCAATCTCGGCTTAAGCGAAACCGACCTCAACGACATGCTGGCCGAAATTGACGGCCTCAACTTTGCCGACTACAGCGAAACCGACTACCTAGCCGTCCTCGCCAACATTCGCGCCGAGAACAACACCTTCAACAATTCGCTCAATGGCTTCATCGCCGACATAGATACCCTGATCACCACGCTCAAAAGCGACCCATTGGTCGTAGACCGCTCGCCTATTGCCAATGCGGGCAATAGCTACAGCGGGACAGTTGGCAATGCCATCAGCTTTGATGCCACCGGCTCCAGCAATTTGGCCGCCGTTGTGGCCTATGCTTGGGACATGGATGGCGATGGCAATTTTGACGACGCTACTGGGGCAACCCCCAGCTACACCTACGCTACGCCCTACAAAGGTGTGGTCGGGGTGCAGGTCACAAACAACGGAGTGTATGCCAATATCGCCTACGCTCAAATTGAGGTGAGCAGCGGCAACCAACGGCCGTTTATCACCACCGCCACCCCCGCAGAACGCTTCTTGCAGGTCGAAACGGCTACCTCCGCCCCCTTCACCCTCACCGCCACCGACCCCGACAACGACCCCCTATCCATTCGCTGGGAACTCGACGACACCCTCCTCACGACCGGCAGCACGCTTAACTATACCCCCACCACCAGCGACATCGGTCTCCATACCATGCGTGGTATTGTTTCCGAAACGGGAGCGGCAGGCGGTGGCAGCGAAACGGCCGTTAATTGGCAAATCTTCGTCTACGCCCCCGACAGCGACGGCGACCTATGGCACGACAACGTAGACTGCGCCATCAACGACCCCAACGTACACCCCGGCATGAGCGAAATCGTTGGCAACGGCATTGACGACGACTGCGACCCCACCACCTCCGACGTACCGCCCATTGCCGCCTTTTCTTTCGCTCCCGCCATCCCCGCCGTCGGCGAAACCATTCAGTTTAGCGACCTTTCCAGCGACAGCGACGGCAGCATTGTTGCTTGGGCGTGGAACTTTGGCGATGCGGCTACAAGCAACACCCCAAACCCCAGCCACAGCTACAGCGCAGCCGGAACCTATCCCGTCGCCCTCACCATCACCGACAACGACGGTGGGCAAGCCACTGTGACCCAAAACGTGGTTGTCTACGAACTGCCAACGGCCGTTTTTACCACCGATTTAGCCCAAAACGCGGCCGCCATCGCCAATGGTGCAACCGTTGTAGACTTCTCTAGCACCAACGGCGGGGGAAATACGGCCGTTTCCGCCATTGACAGCAACGACCTCTCCCTCTGGCTCACCGCCAACGGCCAAACAAGCGACCAGTTCATCAAAGTTGATCTCGCAGGAAGCGAAAGCCATCTGATTGAGCAATTTGTCATCAAAGGCGCAGCCACCGACCGTGGCCTGCGCGACTTTGAAATTCTTGTTTCCAGCGGCGGCAGCAACGATGCCGACTTTGTCTCCGTCGTCAGCGGCACGCTGCCCCAAGACGATGCCTTCCACAGCTTCACCATCTCCCCCGTTGCCGCTCGCTACGTCAAGCTGCGGGCCATCAACAACTGGGGCAG